>DITW01000036.1 GCA_002422945.1 Sphingomonadales bacterium UBA6174
GGCCCGTTTCGCGATGCGGTCGGTTCGCGCGGCCTGCTGAAGGGCGATAAAAAGGGCTATCAAATGGACCCGGCCAATGCCGAAGAGGCCCTGCGCGAGGTCGCCCTTGATCTGGCCGAGGGCGCGGACAGCGTCATGGTGAAGCCCGGCCTGCCCTATCTCGACATTATTCGTCGGGTGAAGGACCGTTTCGAAGTACCGGTATTTGCATATCAGGTGTCCGGCGAATATGCGATGATCGAACATGCTGCTGCGGCTGGCGCTGGCGACAGGGATGCAGTGATCCTTGAAACGCTGACCAGCTTCCGCCGGGCGGGCTGCTCCGGTATTCTTACCTATCACGCCGCGGATGCGGCACGTCTTATCGGCTGACTGGAAGTTTTTCGACAATGTATAAAGATGTTACGATCGTGCCGCTGAACGGCAAAACCCCGCGCATTCATCCCTCGGCCTTTATCGCGCCCGGTTGCCGGATCATCGGCGATGTCGAAATCGGCCCGGATGTCAGCATCTGGTATAATTGCGTCATTCGCGCCGATGTGAACCGCGTCGTGATCGGCGCGAGGACCAATGTGCAGGATGGTTCGGTCATCCATTGCGATTCGCCTTATGATGGCATGCCGGACGGTTGCCCGACGATCATCGGCGAGGATTGCCTGATCGGCCATCTGGCGATGGTCCATGGCACCATCATGGAAAATCACGCCTTTGTGGGCTTAAGCGCGACCGTGATGAACGGTTGCCACATCGAATCCGACGGCATGGTCGCCGCAGGTGCGATCCTGACCCCCGGCAAAAGGGTCGGCGCGGGCCAGATGTGGGTGGGCCGCCCCGCGAAATTCGTGCGCGACCTGTCGCCCGAAGACATTGCCGATCATCGCCAAGGCGTGGTGAATTATGTTGAAAATGGCCGTGCGCACAAGGCGGCTATCGACGCATTATAAATGGCGGGGGCCTGCGCTTTTCAGGGCGCAGGCACCGCATCCCAAGGGATGAAGTTACAGCAAACGCGCCGGGCTGCTCGGCAGGTCGCCTTCCAAGGCGCGGTGCAGCCTGTCGCGCACCGCCTGCAATGCTTTGAGATCAAGCGCCGGTGCAGGCGCCGGTACCGATACGGGCGCAGGCGCTGATACAACCGGCGTGCTGGGCGCAACCTTTACAGGCGGATCGAGATCGCCTGCCGATTTGGTCGCGAGCGCCTGTTGCGCGCCCTTGACCGTAAAGCCGTCGCGATTGAGCAATTGATGGATGCGATGGGCAAGCGCCACATCCGCAGGCCGGTAATAACGACGATTACCGGCGCGCGTCAGCGGACGCAGCTGAGGAAAACGCGTCTCCCAATAGCGCAGGATATGCTGGGCGACGCCCAGTTCCTCCGCTAGTTCGCTGATCGTCCGCAATGCGGTGTCGGATTTACTCACGCAGCTATGCTCAATCGCGCAGGGGTATTGAACGCGATGTTCAATTGCCCTTGATGATCGTTTCGCGGGCCATCTGGCTGGCGCGGAACGTCAGCACGCGGCGCGGCGTGATCGGCACTTCGACCCCGGTCTTGGGNNAAGCTGCCGAAACCCGAAAGCTTGACATTTTCGCCACGCACCAGCGCATCGGTGACATTGTCCAATACTTGATCCAGCAAAGCAGCGGATTCAGCCTTGGACAGCCCGATTTCCTGATTCAGCCGTTCGGCGATATCGGCGCGGGTCAATGTTCCTGTGTTGGGCATTAAAGCTCTCCTCCAAGAGTGTTTTTCGAATGCGGTGGTAACACCGAATGACTCGGAAAACACGGCATATAAAAGAATCTAGGCGCGTGAGATGGCAGCACCGAATGACTCGGAAAACGCGGCACGCACAATTTACTCGATATTGCCGACTATTATCTGAAAATTTGTCGCAAGAGCAACCGTTGAATCAACAACCTAAGCGAGATTTCAGGCGGTTAACCGTTTAATCGGCGTTTTAGTAACGCAACAGGCATGCGCCCCAAGTGAAACCGCCGCCCATGGCCTCCAGCATCACCAGATCGCCCCGCTTAATCCGCCCATCGCGCACCGCGACATCGAGCGCCAAGGGCACAGATGCCGCCGAGGTATTCGCATGTTCATCAACCGTGATCACCACCTTTTCAGGCGGCAGGCCGAATTTACGGGCGGTGGCATCAAGAATGCGGCGATTCGCCTGATGCGGCACGACCCAATCGAGATCGGATGCGGCAACGCCCGCCATATCGAGCACTTCCTGCAAGACGCTGGCGAGATTGGTGACGGCATGGCGGAACACTTCCTGTCCCTTCATACGCAGCTTGCCAACCTGATCGCCGGTCGAAGGCCCGCCATCGACATAGAGCAATTCATTGTGACGGCCATCGGCATGCAGCTTGCTCGCGAGAATACCGCGATCCCCTGCACTCGGATCGGCGTGCAAGACAACCGCGCCCGCGCCATCGCCGAACANNCGGCTGAAGGTTTCGGCACCAATCACCAACGCATATTCGGCAGCGCCCGTCTTCAACATCGCATCGGCAACGGTGATGGCATAAAGAAAGCCGGAGCATACAGCCGCGACATCAAATGCCACGCAATCATTGATACCAAGCGCCGCCTGCACCTTGGTAGCGCTGGCCGGAAAAGTCTGATCCGGGGTGGCGGTGGCGAGAATGATCAGGCCGATCTTCGACGCATCAATCCCGGCGGCAGCAAGCGCCGCGCGGGCGGCATCGGTGCCAAGCGAACTGGTGGTTTCACCCTCGCCCGCAAGATAACGGGCGGTAATGCCGGTGCGACCACGAATCCACTCGTCAGAAGTTTCGATCCGGCTGGACAGTTGTTCGTTGGAGACGCGTTCTTTCGGCAGGGCCGAGCCAGTACCAATAATCACGGACTTAACGCTCATCCGGCAACCTCCTCACCCTTGTGATGCGCCCGGAAATTGTCGAGATCTTCCGTGATCTTACGGGTCAATTCATGATCGATCAGCTTTGCCGCCACCTGGATCGCATTGGCGACCCCACGGGCATTGGCACTGCCGTGGCTTTTGACGACGAGGCCGTTCAGGCCGAGAAACACGCCGCCATTATGATTATTCGGATCGAGATGGTGTCGCAGCAATTCCGTTGCAGGGCGCGAAATCAGGAAACCGATCTTGGACCGGATCGAGCTGGTGAATGCGCGGCGCAGCAGATCGGTCACGAAACGAGCCGTACCTTCCAACGTCTTGAGTGCGATATTGCCGGAAAAGCCGTCGGTGACGACCACATCGACAAGACCGCGTGAAATTTTATCGCCTTCGATATAGCCGGTAAATTCCATCGGCAGATATTTGGCATCGCGCAACAAAGTGGCGGCCTCTTTCACGGCATCGGTGCCTTTGAGTTCCTCTGTCCCGATATTGAGCAGCGCCACACGGGGCCGTTCAAGTTCAAGGACGGAACGCACATAGGCAGCGCCCATCACCGCGAACTGGATAAGATTGCGGGTATCGCATTCGGTATTGGCGCCAAGGTCGAGCATGACCATGTCATTGTCGCCAAGCGTTGGCAGCAAGGCCGCGATCGCCGGACGATCAATGCCCGGCATGGTGCGCAGCGCAAGTTTCGAGATCGCCATCAGCGCACCGGTGTTGCCACCGGAAATCGCCGCCTGCGCCCTGCCCGTCTTCACGGCATCGACCGTTTGGCCCATGGACGTGGTTTTGACCCTGCGGATCGCCTGGCTGGGCTTATCGTCACCGGTAATGACTTCAGGGCAATGCACAACGTCGAACCGGGCCATGTCCGCACCATGTGCAGACAATTCAGCCCGGATCGCCGTTTCATCGCCGAAAAGCAGAAAATCTACGCCGGGAATTTGTCCCTGCGCCATGACAGCTCCCGCCACCATAACCGCAGGCCCTACATCACCGCCCATCGCATCAATAGCGATTCGCGGTTTGCCCCCGTTCGTCATGACTTCCCTTTCGAGGCTCAGGCCTCGACCGAGACGACTTCGCGCCCATTATAGTGACCGCAAGCGCTGCACAGATTGTGCGGACGCTTGAGTTCACCACAATTCGGGCATTCCTGAAACGCATCAGGGGTCAGCGCGTGGTGGCTACGACGCATGTTGCGACGTGACGGAGAAGTTTTTCTTTTTGGGACGGCCATGTCCGCACCTATTCCATTCAAATCAAGGTTGCAGCAACAAGAGCGAGGAAGAACTGGCCCGTCAGCCCTATGGCTGCGACCCGATTCCGGCCTCGCTCGTTGCAAGAGCCGCGCCTATACCCCATCCTGAAAATCTTGCAAGTATGATGATGAGATGGCAGCACACGAGCCGCGTGCAAGGCGGCAAGATAAACGCCGCTCTTGGACATTTTGATAATGGGGAGCGTTACATGACGACTATCTTGCCGATCACCCTCACTATGGCGGGCGCCGCTGCGATCACGAATTTATGGCTTGCCTTTCGTTGCGGGCAGGTTCGGATGCAGGCGAAGATCGAATTGGGCGATGGCGGCAATATCGCGCTCACCCGCCGGATGCGGGCACATGCCAATTTCAACGAATATACGCCGATTTTCCTGATCCTGCTCGGATTGGTCGAGCTGGCGTCCCCCAGCACTGCCGGGACCGTTCTATGGGCCGTTGGCGCGCTGTTCATCGCCAGCCGCGTGCTGCATGGCCTTGGCATGGACCGGGCCTATCCCAACAAGCTCAGGTCCGTCGGTATCATGTTGTCGTTTGTGCTGACGCTCGGTCTGGCGATCTATGCCGTATATCTGCCGCATGGCGCGGCAGGCACGATCACCGCACAGGGCGATGAAATCGTACCCGCCGAATAAGGCGCAGATTTATTTCGCGGACTTGCCGGTTTGTCGTTGGATAATCTGGGCAAGTCCGCGCGATAGCTGCAACATACCGTTCATCCGACTTTCCGCCGTCGGCCAGTTACGCTGGATCACGAGCTTGCTATCGGGCCGGAGCTTGGCCGTGCCTTTCAGCCGCTCGACATAGTTGATCAACCCCGGCAAATCGGCGAAACGATCCTGCCAGAAGTGAACAAGCGCACCCTTCGGCCCGACATCGAGCTTGGCGATCCCGGCGATTTTGCAATTGAGCTTGGCCTCCATCACCATCACCAGATTCTGCGTGGCCGCGGGCAACGGGCCGAAGCGGTCGATCATTTCGGCGGCAAAGGAGTCGATTCCCGCGCGGTCTTCCACCTCGTTCAACCGGCGATACAGGCCCATGCGCAAATCGAGGTCGAGGACATATTCTTCCGGTATGAGAATCGGCGCATCGACGGTGATCTGGGGCGAATATTTTTCTTCTGCCAGCGCCGCCGCAATGCCGCCTGCCCGTGCCGAGATAATCGCCTCTTCCAGCATCTGCTGATAAAGCTCGAAACCGACTTCCTTGATATGGCCCGATTGCTCATCGCCCAAAAGGTTTCCCGCACCACGAATGTCGAGGTCGTGGCTCGCGATCTGGAAGCCCGCGCCCAGCGAATCGAGATTGGCCAGCACTTGCAGGCGTTTTTCCGCCGTGTCCGTCATCAAACGATTGGGTGCGGTGGTGAGATAGGCATAAGCGCGGGTCTTCGACCGCCCCACTCGGCCCCGGATCTGATATAATTGCGCGAGGCCGAACATATCGGCGCGATGCACGATCATCGTATTGGCGGACGGAATGTCGATCCCGCTCTCAATAATCGAGGTCGACAGCAGCACATCATAACGCCGGTCGTAAAAGGCCGACATGCGTTCTTCGACCTCGCCCGCCGCCATCTGGCCATGGGCGACGACATATTTGATCTCCGGCACTTCCTCGCGCAGATACCGCTCGATATCCGGCAGATCGGCCAGACGCGGCACGACGATGAAGCTTTGCCCGCCGCGATAATGTTCGCGCAGCAAGGCCTCGCGGATCACCACCGGATCCCATGGCATGACATAGGTGCGGACCGCCAGACGATCGACCGGCGGGGTCTGGATCACCGACAATTCACGCAGGCCGGACATCGCCATTTGCAAGGTGCGCGGGATCGGCGTCGCTGTCAGCGTCAGCACATGGACATCGGCCTTCAGCGCTTTCAGCTTTTCCTTATGGGTCACGCCGAAGCGCTGCTCCTCATCGACAATGACAAGGCCCAAGCGTTTGAACTCAATCCCCTTGGCGAGCAGCGCATGGGTGCCGATCACCACATCGCACGTGCCATCGGCCAGCGCGTCGCGCGTCGCCTTGGCCTCTGCCGCCGGGACCAATCGCGACAAACGCCCGACTTTCAACGGGAAACCGGCGAAGCGTTCGGCGAAATTGGTGTAATGCTGGCGCGCGAGCAGGGTCGTCGGGCAGACCACGACCACCTGTTTCCCCGCCATCGCCGCGACAAAGGCGCCGCGCAATGCAACCTCGGTCTTGCCAAAGCCGACATCGCCGCAGACTAGCCGGTCCATCGGCTTGCCGCTCGCCAGATCGGCGATGACATCGCCAATCGCGCGGTCCTGATCCTCGGTTTCGGGCCAAGGGAAACGATCGACAAAGGCAGGATAGCCACCGTGATCCGGTTCCATCACCATGCCGGGACGAAGGGCGCGTTCGGCGGCGGTTTTCATCAGCTCACCCGCGATTTCGCGGATGCGCTCCTTCATCCGGGCCTTGCGTGCCTGCCATGCAACCCCGCCCAATTTATCGAGCTGCGCATCCTCTTCGCCCGCGCCATAGCGCGACAGCACATCGATATTTTCGACCGGGACATACAGCTTGTCCCCGCCTTGATAGCTGAGCGCGACGCAGTCATGTGGCGACTGACCGACCGGGATCGACATCAGCCCTTCATAACGGCCAATGCCATGATCCTGATGAACCACCAGATCGCCGGGGGTCAGCGTCGCCAGTTCATTCAAGAACGCATCCGCGCTCTTTTTGCGCTTGGTCCGACGGATCAGCCGGTCGCCGAGCATATCCTGTTCGGTCAGCACCGCCACATCGGGCGTAGTGAACCCATGATCAAGCGGCAACACCGCAAGCGCCGCACTCCCCGCATAAGCCGCGCCTAGCGCCGCTTGCCAATCCTCGCCCATCGGGGCCGCCGCCAGCCCATGATCGGCCAGCAAGCCGGCCAGACGCTCACGCGAGCCGCGCGAATAGCTGGCAAGCACGACCTTGCGCCCTTCACGGCCAAGGGTGCGGATATGGGCGGCCACCGCCTCATAGACATTGACGCCCTGTGCGCGTTCCGGCGCGAAATCACGCGCCTGATCGACGCCGAAGTCGATGACCTGCTGGCTTTCCGGCTCGTGAAACGGGGTCAGCAGATGGATAGTCTTCGCCTCAACCGTCGCCGCCCATTCATCCGCGCTGAAATAGAGGCTGTCGGGTTTCAAAGGGCGATAGCTGCCGGGATCGGCCTTTTGCGCGCGTTCGCGGTTGGCGTAATAATCGGCGACCGCCTCGAACCGCGCATCTGCCGCCCCGGCCACGCCGGAATCGCGCAGGATGATGTCATTCGGCCCCAAATGATCGAACAGGCTTTCCAGCCGCTCTTCGAACAACGGCAGCCAATGCTCCATCCCCGCCAGCCGTCGCCCGTCGCTGACCGCCTGATAGAGCGGATCGCCGGTCGCGGTCGCGCCGAAGGTTTCGCGATAGCGGCCCCGGAACCGCTTGATGCTCTCTTCGTCCAGCAACGCCTCGGACGCGGGCAACAGGGTAAAGCCATCGACCCGGCCAATCGTGCGCTGGTCCTGCGGATCGAACTGGCGCACGCTTTCGATTTCATCGCCGAAAAAGTCGAGGCGCAGCGCATGCGTTTCCCCCGAAGGCCAGAGATCGACCAAGCCACCGCGCACCGCATATTCGCCCTGATCAGCAACCGTATCCGACCGGACATAGCCATTGGCCTGCAACAACGCGCCCAATTGATCGCGCTCGATCCGTTCCCCCGGTGCCAGCCGTGCGACCAATTGCCGCACCCGAAACGGAGTGAGCGTGCGCTGGGCCACGGCATCCAAGGTGGTGACGAGCAATTGCGGCGCGGTCTGCTTGCCCTGTAGGCGATGCAGCGCGGCCAGCCGTTCGGCAGAGGCGCGAAGCCCCGGCGACGAACGATCATAAGGCAGGCAATCCCACGCCGGGAAATGCAGCACTTCCAGTTCCGGCGCGAAATAATGCGCGGATTCGACCACCGCGCGCATCAACACATCATCGGACGCGATATAGACCGCCCGCCCGGTCGATGTCGCCGCCCCCGCCGCTCGTGCCAGATCCGCCAACAGCCATGGCAGGAAACCCGCCGGCACGCCCGCGAGCGTCAGCGGCGACTTGGCAGCAAGGATGCGGTTGAAATCAGTCATGATCGCGCCGGATGTTCAGCATTACTTAGCGACGTCGATATAATCCAGCTTACGCATCGCCGCCATCATCGCGCCTTCATACGCGGGCGGACAGGGGATCGTGCCGATGATCCAGCCCATGATTTCGACGTCTTCCTCGTCCATCAGCCGTTCGTACCAGCCAAGCTCTTCCTCATTGAAATTGGCGGCATGGCGGTCGAAGAAACAGCCGATCATGATGTCGGCCTCTTTCGTGCCACGGTGCCACGCCCGGAAGCCCAGTCGCTTGAGGCGGTGTTCGCGGCTCAATTCGGTCGTCATGATGCAGTTCCCATCAGAATAAATAAAGGCTGGCTGGCCGGTTGCGGCCTGTCGGCACAATGTTAGAACCCCCTAACCATGCGGCCCGAGATTCTCAATCCGTTCTTTGCCGAAACAGGCGTGCTGAAAGGCATTGGCCCGGCGCTTGCCAAGCCGCTTGCCCGGCTGGGGCTGGAACGCGTGGTCGACATCGCCTTTCATCTGCCCGTCAGTTGGATCGACCGGGTGGCCGTCGATACGGTCGAGGGCCATGATGCGGGCAAGGTGATCATCGTCACCGTTACGCCGACCGATTACCGCGCCTCGCCCGGTCGCGGGCCGTTTCGCGTGGTGACGCAGGATCGCGACGGCAACATCCTCAACCTCGTCTATTTCGGCAATGCGTCCGCATGGGTCCGCAAGCTGTTTCCCTTGATGGAACCGCGCGTCGTGACCGGCAAGCTCGAACTCTACGGGCAGGATGCGCAGATGGTCCATCCCGATCAGGTGTGGAAACCGGATGAGGCCATCACCCTGCCCGCCCGCGAACCGGTCTATGGCCTGTCGGAGGGGCTGACCAACAAACGCATGGGCGAATTGGCCAAACAGGCGCTAACCCGTGCGCCTGACCTGCCCGAATGGATCGAACCGAGTCTCAAAACCCAACAGGATTGGCCGGACTGGCGCGCGGCATTATTGCGCGTCCATGCCGATCCGTCAGATGAGGTCGCGCGCAATCGCCTCGCTTATGATGAGATTTTCGCCAATCAACTGGCGCTGATGCTGGTCCGCGCCTCATCACGGCGGCGCAAGGGCGTGCCATTGCATGGCGATGGCAAGCTCAGAGCGATGCTGGAACTGCCTTACAAGCCGACCAACGCCCAGACCCGCACCATCGGCGAAATTGAGGGCGATATGGCACAGGCCGTGCCGATGGTTCGGCTGTTGCAGGGCGATGTAGGCGCGGGGAAAACCTATGTCGCATTGAATGCGATGCTGGTCGCGGTCGAGGCCGGGGCGCAGGCCGCCATGCTCGCCCCGACCGAAATTCTCGCCCGTCAGCATTATGACAATATCCGCCGCATGGTCGCCGGATTGCCGATCAACGTCGCGATCCTGACCGGGCGTGACAAGGGCAAGGTGCGCGAATCCGTTTTGATGGGGCTGGCCGATGGCTCGATTCATATCCTGATCGGGACCCATGCGATCTTTCAGGAAAAGGTCGCGTATAAATGCCTTGGTCTGGCGGTGGTCGATGAACAGCATCGCTTTGGCGTGGCGCAACGGATGATGCTCGCGGCCAAGGCGGAACGCCCGCCGCATTTGCTGGTGATGACCGCAACCCCGATTCCGCGCACCCTGACTCTCTCCAATTATGGCGAGATGGATGTGTCGCGGCTCGATGAAATGCCGCCGGGCCGCCAGCCGATCGAAACACGGGTGTTGAGCGTCGAACGACTGGATGAAGTCGTCGATGCACTTGGCCGCCACATCCAAAAGGGCGGGCAAGCCTATTGGGTCTGCCCGTTGGTCGAGGAAAGCGAACTCTCGGATCAGGCCGCTGCCGAGGCGCGGGCGGCGACGCTGCAAGCGCGGTTCGGCGATCATATCGGCCTTGTCCATGGCCGGATGAAGGGGCCGGAAAAAGACAAGGTGATGGAGCGATTTGCCGCGGGGGAACTCGCGGTGCTGGTCGCGACTACGGTGATTGAGGTCGGGGTCGATGTCCCCAATTCTACGCTGATGATTATCGAGGGGGCGGATCGTTTCGGCCTCGCCCAATTGCACCAGTTGCGCGGGCGCGTCGGGCGCGGCGATGGCAAATCGGTGTGCCTGTTGCTGCGCAACCCGATGTTGTCGCAAACGGCGCGGGCAAGGCTGGCATTGATGCGCGAGAGCAATGACGGCTTTCGCATCGCCGAAGAGGATCTGCGCCTACGTGGTGGGGGTGAATTGCTCGGCACCCGCCAATCGGGCGAGGCGCAATATCGGCTCGCGACCCCGGAACGGATCGATGCGCTGATCGGCACCGCCCATGACGATGCGCGGCTGTTGGTCGATCGCGACGGTGGGCTGGAAGGTCCACGCGGTCAGGCGGCGCGCACCGCGCTCTATTTATTCGAGCGCGATGCCGCCGTTGGCCTGCTGCGCAGCGGGTAAATTTCACATAAGTCCCTGCGATTAAGTGATCATTCAGATAGACAAGCGCGAAACTCGGTCCATCATAGCAATGAAAGGCCACAGCCCGAATCGATGCGGGCGAATCAGCCTTTGCGGAGAGAGAAAATGAACAATATCCGTGCCATCATCATGCGGCTGTTCGCGCCGCTCGCGCTGATGGTCCTTGCCGGGTGCGCGACCTCGTTCAAGGCCGATGTCTCCCGGTTTCAGGCCATGCCCGCCCCTGCGGGACAAAGCTTCGTCATCCAGCCTGCTGATCCGACCTTGTCGGGTGGTCTCGAATTCGCCAATTATGCGAAGCTCGTCGCCGCCAAGATGGAGGCCAATGGCTATCGCCCGGCAATGGACGCCAAGGACGCGAGCCTGATCGTCTGGCTTGATTATGGCGTCGATAAGGGTGTCGAAAAGACCGTCACCTATCCGCGCAGCTATTCCAGCTTTGGCATGGGCTATGGCTGGAACCGCTATCCTTATTGGGGCGGCTATCCCTATTGGGGCGGCTATCCTTATTATGGCCGTTATCCTTATTATAGCGGCTGGTACGATCCGTTCTGGTATGATCCATGGGCCTATGGTGAAACGGAAAGCTACACCGTCTACACCAGCTTCCTCGACCTCAAGATCGCGCGCAGCAGCGACGGCGATCGGGTGTTCGAAGGCGTGGCCAAGGCGCGGTCGACGCATGATCGGCTGACGGAATTGGTGCCGAATCTGATCGAGGCGATGTTCACCGGCTTTCCGGGCAATTCGGGCGAAGAAATCCGCATTACCGTGCCACCTGCCGCCAAGCGTCGTTGAGGAAATATCGCCGACCGGGCGCGAATGAAGACGCGTCCGGCGTGTTGGCGATTGACGGACGCCATTGTCCGTCATAATCGGGATGCGAAGTTGAGAACTACGAACTACGAGAGTGAGCCATTATGACCTATGTCGTCACCGAAGCATGCATTCGCTGCAAGTATATGGACTGCGTCGAAGTATGTCCGGTGGATTGTTTCTATGAAGGCGAGAACATGCTCGTCATCAATCCGAACGAATGCATCGACTGCGGCGTGTGCGAACCGGAATGCCCTGCCGAAGCCATTTTGCCGGATACGGAAAATGGTCTCGAAAAATGGCTGGAACTGAACACCAATTTCTCTGCCCAATGGCCGAACGTCACCCGCAAGGCGGATCAGACGCCTGCCGATGCCGATGAGCACAAGGGCGAAGAAGGCAAGTTCGACAAATATTTCTCTGCCGACGCTGGCAAGGGCGATTAATCGGCTGGGGCTGGCCGGGGCATCGCCCCACCAGCCCCGGACCGCTATCTAGATTGGCCTCCCCGGGCCATTGAGACACCCTTCAGCTGGCCTTTGCGCCAGCCGTTGGTGTATCGACTTTCAATTTACTGGATTTTTTGTGGCGACTCTGTTACAAGGGCTGTCACCAGCTGGGATGTGAACACACACCCCGGCTTTTTCTTGGTGCGAAACTTCACGGGAGTTGAGCCATCGTTGTCGGGTCGCGCTGACGGAAATCATCCGTCAGAAGATAGTTTCGGCACGCATGCCTCTCCCTCGGTTTGAAAGGCTCTCTGTAAAAATGGCTAATATGGCGCTGAGCTTTGATGTCGGCGATTATGTCGTTTACCCAAAACACGGCGTAGGCCGGGTTATTGAGCTCCAGAATCAGGAAATCGCAGGTATTTCTCTGGAACTGTACGTCCTTCGTTTCGAGAAGGAAAAAATGACGCTTCGGGTCCCGACCAACAAGGCGGAAAGCGTCGGCATGCGCAAGCTGTCGACCGGCGCTCAGATGCAGGACGCCCTTGCCACGCTGAAGGGCAAGCCGAAGGTCAAGCGCACCATGTGGTCGCGCCGCGCACAGGAATATGAAGCGAAGATCAATTCGGGCGACCTCGTGTCGATCGCCGAAGTGGTCCGTGATCTGTTCCGCGCCGAAGATCAGCCGGAACAATCCTATTCCGAACGCCAGATTTTCGAGGCCGCGACCAGCCGCCTCGCCCGCGAACTGGCGGCAATGGAACAGACCGACGAACCGGGTGCGCAGAACAAGATTCTCGACATTCTGCGTCAGGCTGCGGCTGCGGCGGCAGTTGCCCTCGTTAAATAAGACCGCTACCCACGGGCCATGCAACATGGTCCCGTTTTAGCTGTCCACAATCTCAAGCGTTCATTCCTGCAAGGGGGTGAACGCATTGAGGTCTTACGCGGCATCAGCCTCGCCATCGCCCCCGGCGAAATCGTGGCCCTGCTCGGCCCTTCAGGCTCCGGTAAATCGACATTATTGCAGGCGGTCGGCCTGCTTGAGGGCGGGTTTGAAGGCTCAATCCGCATCCTTGATGAAGAAGCAGCGACGCTCGACGCCGCCGAACGCACCAGATTGCGCCGCGATTCGCTCGGCTTCATCTATCAATTCCACCATCTCCTGCCGGACTTTTCAGCGGTCGAAAATGTCATCCTGCCCTTGTTGATTGCCGGGGCCGCACAGGCCGATGCGGAAAGCCGCGCCGCCCAATTGCTCGGCACCTTGGGCCTAGGCGCGCGACTGCATCACCGGCCAAGCCAATTGTCGGGCGGCGAGCAACAGCGCGTCGCGGTGGCACGCGCCCTCGCCAATCGCCCCGCACTGATCCTCGCGGATGAGCCGACCGGCAATCTCGATGAGGCAACCGCCGATCTGGTGTTCGAGGAATTTCTGCGCCTGGTGCGCGAAGAAGGTGGCGCCGCCCTTGTCGCCACCCATAATGAACGGCTCGCCAGCCGGATGGACCGGGTATTGCGCCTGCATGAAGGGCATTTGCACGATGTGACGGCGCAAATCGCAACGGGCCAATTGCCAGCCATCGATCCACGCATCGGGGCATTGGATGCGATGGTACGCGAATTCCATCAGCTACAAACGGCGGTGGATAAATTGCCCCCGGATGATTTCGACCGCCGCACCGCCGATTTGTGGCAGGCGGTCGATGGCTATGTCAGCCGCAGCGACGCTCAATAACCCATCAGGCTGAGCACTTCCTTCCGGCTGCGGTGATCTTCTAGGAAGCAACCTAGCAACCGGCTGGTCGTCATCACTACGCCCGGCGTTTTCACCCCGCGCCCGGTCATGCAGCCATGGGTCGCCTCAATCACGACTGCCACGCCATGCGGCTGGAGATGATCCCAGATGCTTTGGGCGACTTCTGCCGTCAGCCGTTCCTGCACCTGCAAGCGCCGCGCAAAGCCGTGCAGCACGCGGGCGAGCTTGGAAATGCCGACCACCCGATTTTTGGGCATATAGGCGATGCTCGCCTTGCCGCTGATCGGCGCCATATGATGTTCGCAATGCGACTGGAACGGAATATCGCGCAACAGCACGATCTCGTCATAGCCGCCGACCTCCTCAAAAGTGCGCGACAAATGCAGCGAGGGGTCTTCTGCATTGCCCGCGCAATATTCCTTCCACGCCCGCGCGACGCGATAGGGCGTGTCGACCAGCCCTTCGCGGCTGGGGTCTTCGCCGGTCCAGCGCAACAAGGTGCGGATGGCGTCGGCGACTTCATCGGGGACCGGAATCTTGCTGAACTCACCCGCATCCTTATGCATTCACACTCTCCTTAGGGCCTTTTGGCCTGCAATATTGTATCGGCCAGTCAGACCGCCACCGGGGCCGCGATATGCGCCTGCGGGGCATAATCCTGCACCTCGAAATCCTCGATCCGATAGTCGAAAATGCTATCGGGCTTGCGGAGCAACCGTAGTTTCGGATTGCCCTGCGGCACCCGCGCCAATTGCTCTTCAACCAGATGGACGTGGTTGAGATAGAGATGCACATCTCCGCCATTCCACACCAATTCGCCCGGTTCATAACCGCATTGATCGGCAACCATGCGGATCAGCATCGCAGTGGCGAACACGTTAAAGGCAAAGCCCAGCCCCAGATCGCAACTGCGCTGAAACAACATGCCCGACAATTTGCCGTTCGACACATGGAATTGATAGGTCATGTGGCAGGGCGGCAGCGCCATGCGGTGCAGCTCCGCGACATTCCAGCCCGTGAACAAATGGCGGCGCGACGTAGGATTATGCTTCAACCCGTCAATCAGTGCGGCAATCTGGTTGATGCCCTGCGGCTTGCGCCGGAACAGGCCATCCCCCGCCGGTTCATAATCCGGCCAATTCACCCATTGCGCGCCATATACCGGGCCAAGATCGCCCCATTTGGCGGCGAAATCATCATCGGCAATGATACGGGCTTCGAAAGAATCGCGGGCGATCGCGTGATCGCCAGTGGTCTGGCGATAATGTTCCAGCGGCCAATCCGTCCAGATATGGACCTTTTGCTCCACCAATTTGCGGATATTGGTATCGCCGGTCAGAAACCACAGCATCTCACGCGCGGCGACCTTCCATGCGACCCTTTTGGTCGTCAGTAGCGGCACCGCATCATCGCCAAGGTCATAACGGATCGTCGCGCCGAACAGTGAGCGCGTGCCGACGCCGGTGCGGTCCACCCGTTCCTCCCCTTCGTTCCAGACGCGACGGATCAGATCAAGATACTGATATTCGGGATGGCGCGAGTTCATGAAGCGGCAATTTTCCGGACAGGAGACACAAGGTGCAATGACGATAAACAACCTTAGAATGATTTCGCCGTTGACGCAAAGAGGTGTTGCAACAACCATAGCCGTGCATGATTTTCAATCCCGCACATTACCGCCTTTGCGTTTGCGTGATGTTTTACTAGAAAGCGCCGAATTGAACGGAACGCGGACCAAGGCTCGGGTCAAGCAGGAGTGTGAACATGAAGAAAAACCGGCTGTCTTGTTCGATTGCCCTGTCCGCCTTCGCTATGTCCTCTGTCGCGCTGGCGCAGGATCTGCAGGCTGAAGATCAAAGTGCCGCCGCACGGGAGGACATCATCGTCACCGCCACGCGGCGCAGCCAGGTCATGACCGATGTGCCGCTCGCAATTTCTGCCATTGGCGCCAAGAATCTCGACATTGCGGGGGTGCATGACATTCGCCAGCTCAACCAATTGTCGCCCTCCTTGTTCGTCAGCTCGTCCTCTTCCGAAGCTGTGGGCGGCGTAGCGCGGATTCGCGGCATCGGCACAGTCGGGGACAATCCCGGCCTTGAAAGCTCGGTCGCGACCTTTATCGATGGCGTATATCGCAGCCGTTCCGGCGTGGCCTTTACCGAATTGGGCGCGGTCGAACGGATCGAAATCGCGCGCGGACCGCAGGGCAGTTTATTTGGTCGCAACGCCTTGGCCGGGCTGATCAATGTCATCACCACCGCCCCCAGCTTTGAAGAAAGCGGCACCGCCGAACTCAGCTATGGCAATTATGATTATCGCCGCGCCCAATTGGGGCTGACTGGCCCGATCAACGCCAAAATCGCATATCGGCTGGATGGCGTTTATACCAAGCGCGATGGCTTTATGGTCGAATCCAACGACTATCCCGGTGCGTCGAACCGCCGGTTCAACAATCGCAACCGTTGGCTGACGCGCGGCCAGTTGCTGTTGAAACCCAGCGACGCGACGACGATCCGTCTGATCGCCGATTATGCCAAGCGCGATGAAGATTGCTGCGCCGCCGCCTATCAGCAAAGCCGCAATGTCATCCGCAATGGGGATGGCAGCATCAGCTTTGGCCCGAACAGCATGGCCGCGCTGATGGAAAGTTTCGGCGCGAAGCTCAATCAGGATTATACCCAGCGTCGCGTCTCGGTCACCCCGGGGCGCAGTTACCAGTCGGACGTGATCGACCGGGGCATTTCCGCCGAGCTCAATAGCGAGATTGGTAATGTCCGGCTGACGAGCATCACCGCCTATCGCAATTGGGAATCGGATCGCGGGCAAGATGCCGATTTCAACAATCTCGATACCTTCTATCGCAATCAGCTCGACCAGAATTTCGATACATTTACGCAAGAAATTCGGCTGAACGCCAAGGCGTTCAACGGCACGCTCGATTGGCTGATCGGCGCATATTACGGCCATGAAACACTCAATCTGAAAGACAATCTGCGGTTCGGCACGCAATATGGTCTGGTGCAGGGATGCCGGGTGGCGAACATCTTGTTGCCCAGCTTGCCGGGCGGTAGCGCGCTTGATCCCAATGCGCTCGGCTGTCTGAATATCACCGGGCAGAACGGACTGAGCGCCCCCGTATTGGCCGGACTGCAAACCTTGTCGGGCATCAACGACAAGGGCGCGGTGCGTGACCAATATCGCCAGCGCGATGTGACTTGGGCGCTGTTCACCCATAATGTCATCACGATCACGCCGAAGCTCTCGGTCGCATTGGGGGCACGTTTCACCCATGATCGCAAGACGCTGACGGCAAATATCCTCTCGGATAGCGCTGCCTGCGCGGACATGTCGGCACTGAAAGGCACAAGCATCTACAGCCTGACCTGCGCCAATAATGTGTTGGGCGGCAATAGCTTGACCGGCAGCGGGGTTGATGGCCATTATCGCGACGGCACTTCGAGCAACGACTGGACCGGCAGCGCGTCGATCAGTTACAAGCCCAACGACCGTTTGCTGACCTATGTCAGCTGGTCGCGCGGGTTCAAATCGGGCGGGTTCAATCTCGACCGTGCCGGGCTTACCATGGGCGCGCCGCTGGCGACCCAGTTGCGCTTTGCTGCTGAAACTGTCGATGCATGGGAATTGGGTGCGAAATATCGTGGGCGCGACTTCCGCGTGGCTGCCACCGCTTTTTATCAGATGTTCGATAATTTCCAGCTCAACACGTTTAATGGCGTAAGCTTTGTCGTGGAAAATATTCAGGGCTGTTCGGCGCTGGCGGGCGGCGACACCGCCGATAGCGATCTTAGCGCTTCGAATGGCGGCTGCATCGGTCGGAACAGATCGGGCGTGACCAATAAGGGCATCGAACTGGAGGCCTCGATCTATCCGCAGACGGATGTGATGATCGAAGGCGGCTATACGCTGGCCAAGACCGAATATCGCGACAATATCACCGGCGGCGGTGGCCGTGGCTTGGCGACGACCTTGTTCCAATTACCGGGTGCGCCCCTGTCTAATGCGCCACGCCATGCAGTGACGAGTTCGCTGACATGGACTCCGGCAATTGGCCATGCGGGCCTGCGCGCGCTGTTGCGCGTGGATGGCCGATTTCAATCATGGATCAATGTCGGTTCCGACCTGTTGCCCGAAAAGGCGCAAGCGAGCGTTACCACGATCAATGCCCGCCTTGGCTTGAGCGGCGCGAATGACGGGTGGAATGTCGCCTTATGGGCGCAGAACCTGTTCGACACCAATTATCGCCAGACCGTAGCCGGTGCGCCGATTCAGGGCAGCGGCTCGCTCGCGACCGTGACGGCGGGCGGCTCCAGCCCCGGTTCCGGCCTGTTCCTCGTGTTTCCGGCAGAACCCCGGACATGGGGCGTGACGGTACGAACGAAGTTCTGAGGATGAATGGGGGGCGTTCGGACGCCCCCTCCTCCTCAGGCGGCCTGATCGGCCCTGATCCCGGCGGCTGCATCGAGCAGGCGTTTTTCGAGCGTCTTCAACCGTGCCGGGCTTTCGATCTTGTCGCCGATCAGATCGGTCAGATAGAATACGTCGACCGCGCGTTCGCCATAGGTGGCGATATGGGCGCTGTGGATCGTGACCTTGGACTGGAACAGCGCATAAGCAAGGTTGTTGAGCAGTGCCGGACGGTCGCGCGCGGCGATTTCTACCACGGTATAACGGTTGGACGCCTTGTTATCGATCAACACGCTTGGTTCATGGACAAAGGCTTCGGCACGGATGCGAGGTAAGGGCTTGGCCTCCAGCCGATCGAGCAAGCGGCTGCGATTAGCCAGCGCATCCTCGATCGCGAGTTCCAGCCGCCGCAAGCGTTCCGCCTCGTCAAACGGCTGGCCGAATGGGTCCTGCACCAGAATATTATCAAGCGCCATGCCATCGCGGCTGGTGTGAATGCGAGCGTCGATGATCGTCGCCCCCGCCAGATGGATCGCGCCCGCCAGCCGGTAAAACAGGCCGGGGTGATCGGCGGCATAAAGCGTGACAAGGGTCGCCCCGCGTTCGGGATAGATTTGCGCCTTGAGCGAGAGATGCACATCGCCCTCATCGGCAGCGCGCACCTGACGGGCGTTGCTGGCGAGAATATCAAGCGGTTCCGCCACCCAATAGGCATCGGACATGCGCTTGGCATAGGCGTTGAACGTGGCATCGTCCCAGCCCAGCATGTGCTGCAATTCGACCTGCTTGGCGGCGACGCGTTCGGCCCGGCCACGCTGCTTATGGCCGAGGCGCAGCACTTCTTCCGAAGCGTCATAAAGGTCGGTCAGCAACTGGCGCTTCCAGCTATTCCAGACGGTCGGGCCGACCGCGCGAATATCGACGACCGTCAACGCCACCATCAAGCGCAGGCGTTCGACGCTTTGCACCACCGCGACAAAATCGAGGACCGTCTTGAAGTCCGACAGGTCGCGCTTGAACGCCGTATCCGACATCAACAGATGATAACGGATCAGCCATGCCACGGTTTCGGTTTCCGCCGGGGTCATGCCAAAGCGCGGGCAGAGCTTTTGCGCCACTTCCGCGCCCAACACGCTATGGTCCCCGCCCCGGCCCTTGGCGATATCGTGCAGCAACACCGCAACATAGAGCACGCGGCGCGACAGGATCTGCTTCATCAGCGAAGTTGAATGGGGATGATCCGCCGAGAGCTGGCCCTTTTCGATCTGGCTGAGCAAACCAATGGCGCGGATCGAATGTTCGTCGACAGTATAATGATGATACATGTCGAACTGCATCTGCGCGACGACGCGGCCAAAATCGGGGACAAAACGGCCAAATACCGTGGCATCGTTCATCGCCCGCAATATCCGTTCCGGGTCGCGCGGGCTGGTCAGCACATCAAGGAACAGCGCATTCGCCTCCGGGTCCTGCTGCACATTGCGGTCGATCAGCCGGACATCGCGCTGGGCCACGCGCATCGTCAGCGGATGAATATCGAGTTCATGCCGGTCCGCCACGGCAAACAGCCGCAGCAATCGCACCGGATCTTGTGCGAAGAAATCATCATGCGGGATCGCGAGCCGCCCACGATCGAGGATGAAACCATCCAAGGTTTTCGGCTTGCGCCGCAGACTCGGCAGGTTGAAGCGACGGCCTTTGGTCGCGAATTTTTCATCCAGATGGGCAAGGAACAGCCCGGACAAATCGCCCACCAGTTTCACCGTGCGGAAATAATGCTGCATGAAGCGTTCGACCGACGACCGCCCCGGCCTTGCGGCATAACCAAGGCTAAGCGCGACATCGCGCTGCATATCGAAGGTCAGCCGTTCTTCAGGCCGCTTGGCAATCAGATGGAGATGACAGCGCACCGCCCATAGGAAGTTTTCCGCCTTCTGGAATTGCGCCAGTTCCTTTTCGGTCAACAGGCCAGCGCCGACCAGTTCCGCCACCGTGTTCACGCGAAACGCGAATTTGCCGATCCAGAACAGGGTGTGGAGATCGCGCAAGCCTCCCTTGCCCTCTTTAATATTCGGTTCGACGACATAGCGGCTATCGCCCATGCGATCATGACGCCCCTGACGTTCGGCCAGCTTTTCGGCGACGAAGCTGGAGGCAGACCCGGCAATGATTTCGCGTTCGAACCGACTTCGCGCCTCGTCATAAACGCCGGTATCGCCCCAGATATAACGCGATTCCAGCAAGGCCGTGCAGATCGTGAGATCAGCCCTCGCCATGCGGATCATTTCATCCAAAGAACGGCTGCTATGCCCGATTTTCAGCCCCAGATCCCATAGGACATAGAGCATGGACTCGATCACCTGTTCGGACCAGGCCGTCTGTTTCGATGGGGTGATAAACGCGATATCGACGTCGGAAAATGGCGCCATCTCGCCCCGGCCATAGCCGCCGACCGCCACCAAGGTCAGCCGTTCCGCCGCAGTCGGATTATGCAGCGGATGGACCCGTTCAATGATGAAATCATAGGTCAGGCGCAAAATCTGATCGACCAGAAAGGCTTGGGACGAGGCGCAATCGCGGCCCCGCGACGGATATTTTTTCAACCGCGCCGCGATTTCCGCCCTACCTTCGTCCATCGCCGATTTCAGGACGCGGGTCGCCAGCATCCGAAGCTTGATCGTGTCCGGTGCTTCAAGCGCCGCCAGCTCGTCCGAAACCGCTCGCCGGTCGATGATCGACCGGCGATTGGTCAGCGAAGCAAAACGTTCAAGCATCGGCAATTCCGAATGATATGAGGAAAATTACTCTGCCGCTGCGGTGCCACTAATCCCCATCGACTGGAAATATTTGCGGATATTGCGCGCCGCCTGACGGATGCGCTGTTCATTTTCGACCATCGCGATGCGGACATAGCCTTCGCCCTCTTCGCCATAGCCGACACCGGCGGCCACTGCGACGCCCGCTTGGGTCAGCAATTGCTTGGAGAATTCAAGGCTGCCGAGATGGGCCAGTTCCGGCGGCAACGGTGCCCAGCAGAACATCGACGCCTTGGGCACCGGGATTTCCCAGCCCGCACGGCCAAAGCTTTCGACCAGCACATCGCGACGGCGTTGATAAAGCTGGCGGTTCTGCTCGACAATGTCCTGCGGCCCATTGAGCGCAGCAACAGCAGCCGCCTGAATCGGGGTGAACGCACCATAATCGAGATAGGACTTCACGCGGGTCAGCGCGCCGATCAACTTTTTGTTGCCGACCGCGAAACCGATGCGCCACCCGGCCATCGAATAGGTTTTCGACATGGAAGTGAATTCCACCGCCACATCCTTTGCCCCCGGCACCTGCAAGATCGAAGGCGTAGGGCAGCCATCATAATAAAGTTCGGAATAGGCAAGATCGGACAAGACCCACAGCCCATGCTCCTTGGCAAACGCCACAACGCGTTCGTAAAAGGCAAGGTCAACAGTCTCTGCCGTCGGGTTGGACGGATAGCCCATGACCAGCACCGATGGCTTTGGCACGGTGTAGCGCATCGCGCGTTCGAGCGAATCGAAATAATTTTCATCCGGCGTCGTCGGGACCGAACGGATCGTCGCCCCGGCTATAATGAAGCCAAAGGTATGGATCGGATAGCTGGGATTGGGAGCCAGCACGACATCGCCCGGCGCGGTGATCGCCTGTGCGAGATTGGCCAGACCTTCCTTGGAGCCAAGCGTCACCACGACTTCCGTATCGGGATCGAGATCGACACCGAAACGACGGCTGTAATAATTGGCCTGAGCGCGGCGCAGGCCCGGAATCCCCTTGGACGCGCTATAGCCATGCGCATCCGGATCGCGCGCCACTTCGCACAATTTATCAATGACGTGCGGCGGCGGCGGCAGATCGGGATTGCCCATGCCGAGATCGATAATGTCCTCTCCCGCCATACGCGCTGCCGCTCGCATCGCGTTGACTTCGGCGATGACATAGGGTGGCAGGCGCTTGATACGGTAGAATTCTTCTTCGGACATCTCGGGGTTGAACTCACTTTTTGTCTATTGGCACATGGCGCTAAAATGCCCATGTTCGCCGGGAGAAACGCTATAACCGCGAAACACGCGACAGTTAAGCGTTATCGTGGATGAAAAGGATGATTTGATGACTGAAGCCCCCGGCCTCCCCGTCATGAGCCTCGCTGATATGCAGCATTGGGTCTCTGTTGTCGGGCGGATGCAGCAGTTATTGATGGAATTTTCCCTGCGTCAAATGGGCAAGCTACCGGACGCATTGACGAAAACACCCGATCCTCAGGCCAAAATGCACTTCAACCTGCCGGATATGTCGCAGGCCAATATGCTCGCCAAATGCTTCGAAGCAGCGGACCCGGCCCGGCTGGTCGAGATGCAGAAAAATTATTGGACCGATGCGACCGCGCTGTGGACGTCATTTCTGACCCCCGGCAAACAGGCGCCGGAAACCACCCCGATCAAGGATCGCCGGTTCAACGACCCCGCATGGGGCAACAATCCGGTGTTCGACATGATCCGGCGCAGCTATTTGCTGTTGTGCGACCATTTGTTGGAGGGCGTGCAGGATCTCGACGGCCTGCCGGAAAAGGAACAATCGCGCCTGAAGTTCGCGACGCAAAGCGTGCTGGACGCGATCAGCCCATCCAATTTCGCGCTGACCAATCCGAAGGTCATTGAAAAAACACTGGAAAGCGGCGGCGAAAATCTCGTGCGCGGGCTGGAACATATGCTCCATGATCTGGAGCGCGGGCAAATGACCCACAGCCCGGAAACCGCTTTTGTCGTCGGCGAAAACATCGCCGCGACCCCCGGCAAGGTCGTGCATGAAACACCTTTATATCAGCTCATTCAATATAGCCCGTCGACCCCGGATGTGCTGAAAGAGCCGCTGTTGATCTTCCCGCCTTGGATCAACCGCTTTTACATTCTCGATCTTTCGCCGGAAAAAAGCTTCATCAAATGGGCGGTCGATCAGGGCCTGACCGTGTTCGTCGTGTCGTGGAAATCGGCGGATGAAACGATGATCGATGTGACACAGGATGATTATGTCGTGCGCGGGCAGATCGATGCGATCGACACGGTGCGGACATTGCTCGGCGTTAAATCGGTCCATTGCATCGGCTATTGCGTCGCCGGGACGACATTGGCGATGGCGCTCGCCTATCTCGCCGCACGGGGTGAAGCGGATAAGATCGCCACCGCCACTTTCTTTACCGCGCAGGTCGATTTCAGCGAGGCGGGCGAATTATGCGTGTTCATCGATGAACAGCAATTGGAACTGGTCGACCAGATTTCCGCCGAAAAGGGCTATATGGATGGACGCTATATGGCCGTGACCTTCAATCTGTTGCGGGGCCGCGATCTGATCTGGAGCTATGTCGTCAATAATTACCTGCTGGGTCAGGATTATTTGCCGTTCGACCTGCTCCACTGGAATGGCGACACGACCAACCTCCCCGCCAAATGGCACGGCAAATATCTGCGCGACCTGTATCGCGACAACAAATTGGTCCAGCCGGGCGCATTGTCCATCGACGGCGTGCCGCTCGATCTGCGCAAGATCAAGACCCCTGCCTATATTCAGGCCGGGATCGACGATCATATCGCACCGGTGCAATCGGTCTGGAAGCTGATGAACCATCTTGCGGGCGAAAAACGATTCGTGCTGGCCGGTTCCGGTCATATCGCGGGCGTCGTCAATCCACCGGCGGCGGGCAAATATCAATATTGGCTGAATGACGCCCCGGTCGCCGACCTGGCGGCGTTCCGCACCGGGGCGGTGGAGCATAAGGGCAGCTGGTGGCCGGACTGGATTCGCTATATCACCGCCCATTCTTCGGCGAAAAAAGTCGAATCAAAGGGCGCACGCATCCCCGGCCAAGGCAAATTCAAGGCGATCGAGGACGCGCCGGGCCGTTATGTGAAGAGTCGATAACCTCGAAATTCCCTCACTTTTCGCGCATCAACAACCATTTTGACCGCATTTTGTGCGTTGCAACATTTTTGTCTTGAAAAACCTGTATGGACTGTTATGTTGCAATGCAGCATAAGGCTCCAACGTTCACGCAACGGCAATGTTCCGCCGGACTGACGAGCCAGATCGGTTTCACCGGGAAGGACGAATATCATGGCTACCAAGAATTTTGCAGGCGCAGAAAAGTTGATCGAAGCCAATGTCGAAAAAGCACAGGCTGCTTTTGGTCAAATTAACGAAAAGGCGAAAGACGCGATGGAAAAAGGTACGAAAGTAATGGCTGACCTGACCGAAATGACCAAGGCCAACGTCGAAGCACTGGTCGAATCGGGCAAGATCGCCGCCAAGGGCAGCGAAGCGCTCGCCAAGGAAGCTGCCGAATATGGCAAGACTGCTTTCGAAACGGCTTCGGCTGCTTTCAAGGAATTCGCCGCTGCCAAGACCCCGGCTGAATTCTTCCAGCTCCAGAGCAACTTCGCCAAGTCCACGATGGAATCGGCGATGAAGGAAGCGACCAAGGGTTCGGAAACGCTGTTGAAGTTCGCGGGCGAAGTGATTGCCCCGATTTCGACCCGTTATTCGGTCAATGTCGAAAAGATCAAGTCGACCCTCTCGTTCTAATGAACTAGGGCGCTGCGTTCACCACGCAGCAGCGACGAAAAAAGCCCCTCTGCCCGCGTTAATGCTGGCAGAGGGGCTTTTTTGTATCAATTTTTCACCTCAAGACTGCACGCGGCCCTTGCCCCGAAGCAAGGCTTTGCCATATCGTCCCGCGCATGAAGTCACCAACAGTCATGACCCGACGCAAGCACGACCCCGACGGCGGCAGCGCCAGCGGCGTCGCGACCAAGACGCGGACCAAAACGCAAAAGCCGTCGATGTACAAGGTACTGATGCTCAACGACGATTACACCCCGATGGAATTCGTGGTGCATGTCCTCCAGCATTTCTTCCGGATGAACATGGATGAGGCGACCCGCGTCATGTTGCAGGTCCATCAAAAGGGTGTCGGCGTATGCGGGGTATTCAGCTATGAAGTGGCGGAAACCAAGGTCAGTCAGGTGATGGACTTCGCGCGACAGCATCAGCACCCCCTGCAATGCACGCTGGAACAGGCGTAACCCCGCCCCAAAGCCATCCTGCCGATCATGCGCCGGGTGATGCTTCGATCATCAGCAAATTGCTGTTGCTATCGGCGGTGTGCGCGCTTTTTCTGCTGGTCCAATATTGGCCTGCAATCAACACGCTGCAACTGCCCGATACCGATGACAATCTGCGCTTGGTCCAAATTCGCGACTGGCTGGGCGGACAAGGCTGGTTCGACCTCCGGCAATATCGACTCGATCCGCCTGAAGGGGCCGACATTCATTGGACCCGGCTGGTCGATATCCCTTATGCCCTGTTGATCTCGCTGTTCGCGCCATTCACCGGCATGATGCTCGCGGAAAAAATCGCGACGGCCACCGTGCCGCTGCTGATTCTTGGCGCGACCATTGCCACTTTCGCCGCGATTGCACGGCGCGCCATCGGGCCGTCCGCTTGGGGCTGGCCAGCGGTGCTGTTGATGATGGCATCGCCCGTCGTGCAGATGATGAGTCCGCTCCGAATCGACCATCATGGCGCGCAATTGCTGATGCTGGCGTTGATGTTGTGGGGGCTGATGGCGCCTCATGCCTTGCGTGGCGGGCTGATCGCCGGGTCGGCCTTGTCCACATCATTGGTGATCGGGGTGGAAATGCTGCCCTATCTCGCCATTGGCGCAGGCTGCGCGGTCATCTTCTGGATCATCGATGCGCGGGAACAGGCGCGGGTACGCGGTCTTGCCATCGGCATTGCACTGGTCACGACATTGGGCCTGTGGCTGTTCATACCGCCAAGGGGGCGGATGTCCGGCCTGTGCGACCAATTGACCAACGCCTATTTCCCGGCGGTACTGGCGGGTAGCGCAGCCCTGTTGGCCGTGTCATTATTGCGTGCACGGCATTGGGGCACACGGGCGGCCTTGGCGACACTGGCGGGCAGCGTGGCGCTGGCGGCCATGTTCGCAAGTGGCGGCGTGGATTGCATCACCGATCCCTATCGGGCGATCGATCCCGATGCGCGTAGGCTGTGGCTCAATGGCGTGAACGAAGCCGCGCCTTTATGGCTGCATGATCGCGAAACCGCTTATTCGATGCTGGCGTTCCCGCTGATCGGCCTCGGCGGCGCTTTATGGTGTTGGTGGCATAGCCGCGATGAACGTCGCCGCGCATGGGCGGTCATCTTGCTGATCGGCGGTGCCTCGATCATTCTGTGCACCCTGTCCATCCGCGCAGGCATCCCGGCGCAACTGTTCGCCATTCCCGGCGCGGCGGCGCTGATGGCGGCAGGACGCGCCCGGCTGGTCGCCTCGCCTTCGGTGCTGGTCAGGGTCTTTGGCACGGTCGCTTTATTGGGGTTGGTATCGGGCGTGGTCGCGCGTCTCATCATCGTGCAACTCACGCATAAAGTGGAAACAAAAGTGGTGCAGCAGCGGGAAATCAATGCCGATGCCTGCAAGCACCCCGACAGCATCGCCGCGTTAAATGTGCTGCCCCCGGCCAATTTCATGACCGCCATCGACCTTGCGCCGATGCTGCTGGCCCATAGCCACCACCGCGCTGTGGCAGGCCCCTATCACCGCAATGGCAAGGCGATTGCCGCCACGATGATCGCCTTTACCGGGACGGACGACATCGCCCGCGCCTTCATCCGCGCCCATCACATCAACTATATCCTGATTTGCCCCGGCCTTGATGAGCATGAAATTTATAAATTCCGCGCACCTCATGGCTTTCAGCAACGGCTGCTGGCGGGCAAAGGCCCTTCATGGCTGACGCCTGTCCGCAACCATCCCGCATTCCGTTTGTACCGAGTAGAATAATGCAATCTGATATAACGCCTTGGTGGCAACGCCGCAGCTATGCCCTGATGCTGATTTTGTTGGCGGGTCTGCCATTCTGGTGGCCCGATGTGCCGCCGCTGGTGGACCTGCTCGGCCATATGGGGCGCTATCGCATTCAGCTCGACATCGGCTCCAATCCGTTTTTTCAGCAATATTATGATTTTCACTGGGCATTGATCGCCAATCTGGGCGTCGATCTACTGGTTGAGTTGGGCGCGCCCTTGTTCGGGCTGGAGCCAATGGTCAAGGCGATTATCATCGCGATCCCGATGATCATGGTCGCCGGATTATTGTTGATTGCCCGTGAAGCCCATGGCCGCCTGCCTGCCGCTGCCGCCTTCGCGCTGCCGCTCAGTATCGGCTATCCGCTGCATTTCGGCTTCGTCAATTTCGCGCTTTCGACCAGCCTTGCCTTATTGGCCTTTGGCCTGTGGCTGCGGTTGGGACGGCTGGGGCATGTAAAACTGCGCGCCGCCCTGTTCGTCCCCATCGGGATCATCTTGTGGGTCGCCCATATTTATGGCTGGGGACTGTTGGGCCTGTTGGTATTCGCCCATGAATGGCACGCGGATGAAGGACATTGGGCCGGTTGGCGGCGAATAAAGGCGGCGGCCACCAACTGCCTACCGCTGGCACCGCCGTTCGTGCTGATGATGATCTGGCGCGGCGATGGGGCCGCGGGCGGCACTGCCGACTGGTTCAATTTCAGCGCCAAGCTTGCCTGGCTGTCGGCGGCGCTGCGCGACCGTTATATGTGGTTCGACATTGGCTGTGTCATCCTGCTGGTGACGTTGATCTATGCCGCCGGGCGCAGGCATGTGTTGCGGATGCAGCCGATGCTGGGGCTGGCGACCTTGATGTTGATCGCCGCCTATCTCTGCATCCCGCGCATCCTGCTGGGGTCGGCCTATGCGGATATGCGGCTGGTGCCGATCATGTTGGCGATAGGGGTGATCAGTGTCGACGCCCGCCATTTATCCCCCCGCGCGCAAAAGGCGATGGCCTTGCTCGCGCTCGGATTTTTCTTGGCACGCACCGGCCTCACCACCAATCATTTCATCGATCTCGACCGGCGTTATGATCGGCAATTGGCAGCGCTCACCCATTTGCCGCGGGATAAACGGGTATTTGCCCAGATCAGCCTGCCTTGTCAGGCGCAATGGGCGTCCGGGCGGATGGACCATCTCTCCTCTCTGGCGACGGTCCGACGCGGTGCCTTTGTCAACGACCAATGGGAAATGGCGGGGGCGCAATTGCTCCGCGTCCATTATCCGGCGGGCGGCAAATGGGTGGCAGACCCGACCCAGATCGCCCGGCCCACGCGCTGCCCCCATCCGGGTGGCAACACCTATGAACAGGCGATGGCGCAGTTTCCACGCGCGGCCTATGATTATCTCTGGCTGATAGACTTCCCGCCGGAACGCCTGCCGGTCGACGACAAAAGCCTGACCCTTGTCTGGCAGGGCAAGACCAGCGGCGCGCTTTACCGGATCGGTTCGGCCACGCAGGCGAGCGACACCCCCACCGGGAAAGACCCAATCGACAACCAGTGACGCTCGCTCGAAAACAGGCGCTTCAGCAAGCCATTGACCAAAGCGCCCGGCATCGCATCATCCCCGCCCTCGCGCCCGGTCAATTTGCCAAGGGCGCGGGCGGCGACGACTGCCGGGAACAACAATGTGTTGAAATAGCTGATGAAGCTGATGCGAAAGCCAGCCTCTTCCATCACCTGACGTAAGGCCGCGCGGGTATAGCGGCGCTGATGATGATGGACCGCGTCATGCGCGCTCCACAGCCATGGCATCGCCGGGACCGTCAGCAGCATCTTGCCACCCGGCGCGAGCTTGTCGCGCAAGACTGACAACGCCGGGCCATCTTGCGGAATATGTTCGAGCACATCGAGCAGCACGATCATGTCATAGGCCGCATCCGGGATATTGCCGCCATCTTGCGGCAGGAAACCGCCCTTGATGGCCAGACCTGAGCGCGACGACGCAAGTTCGCGCGCGCCTTCATCCGGTTCCAGCGCATCGAGCGTGCCGAATTGCTGCAACATCGCGATATTCGATCCGGTGCCGCAGCCAACCTCCAGAATCTTGGCCGCAGGCTTCAACTTCACCCGCTTGCGAATGAGGTCGATGATGATGTCGCGCCGGGCGGAGAACCACCAATGCGCGCCGTCGATTTCGGCCATGCGATCATAGGCTGCGCGTTCCATCAACGATCCCCCATGCCGATTTGATCGCGCACCACATAAATCGGCCGCTGCTTGGTCTCGGTCAGAATGCGGCCCACATATTCTCCCAATATGCCCAATGACAGCAATTGCAGCCCGCCAAAGAACAAAATCGCGACCATCATCGACGCATAACCCGGCACATCCACGCCAGATACTAGCGTATGAATTGCCACATAGGCCGCATAGACCAACGACAGCAACGCGATCACGCCGCCGACATAGCTCCAGACCCGCAGCGGCACCGTCGATGCCGAAGTGATGCCGTCCAGCGCTAGTGTCCACAATTTCCAATAGCGAAACTTGGTCGTGCCGATGGTGCGTTCAACCCGATCATATTCGACCGCCGCCTGACGAAAGCCGGACCAAGCGAACAGCCCCTTCATGAAGCGATTGCGTTCCGGCATGCGGCAGATGACATCGACGACCTTGCGATCGAGCAAGCGGAAATCGCCCGCATGTTCGGGGATCTTATCCGCCGACAACCAATTATGCGCGCGATAATACAGGTCCGCCGTCAGCCTTTTCGGCAGGCTGTCGCTCTCACGATTGCGGCGCACGCCATAGACCACTTCGAACCCGTCGCGCCATTTGGCGACCATTTCGCCAATGACCTCGGGCGGGTCCTGCAAATCGACGTCGATCGGGATCACCGCTTGCCCCTGCGCATGATCCAACCCGGCAGACAAGGCCGCTTCCTTGCCGAAATTGCGCGACAAGGAAATCGCCCGCACCCGCGGTTCGCGCTGATTGGCGACAAGGATCGCCGCCATGGTCGCATCAAGGCTGCCATCGTCGATGAACAGGATTTCCCATTGATCGACCGTCGGCACCGCATCGAGGATCGGGCCGACCCGCGCCACAAAGGGCGCGATGCCGTCTTCTTCATCCTTGACGGGCACGATGATGGTCAATGTGGGTGTCTGTAGTCTGTCCATGAAACGCCCTTTGCCATAACTCTGCGGCGATATGGTAAATGAAATCGGGGGGACGCAAAAAATTCTTTGGCCCCAAAGGCGGCGAACCCAACAATGCTGGACGAATGACCCTTAGGCGCGATATGGCAGGTTTCTGGAAACCGCCTGGCCCATGGAGGTGCCGAATATCATGACTTCGGGCAACGCTCCTTTGATTCCGGCTCCCTTAGCCATTCTCACCGCTGACGAAACCCGCATGGCCGAACAGGCCATCTTCGCGCGCGGCGTGGCGGTGATCGATCTGATGGAATTAGCGGGCAAGCAGGTGGCAGACGCGATCTGTCGCTATCGCCCGATCAAAGAGGCATTGGTCCTGTGCGGTCCCGGCAATAATGGCGGGGATGGCTATGTCGTCGCCCGCCTGTTGCGGGAACGCGGCTGGCCGGTCCGGGTCGCCGCCACTGGCGCACCCAAAACCGAGGCCGCGACCTTGGCACGTGAACGCTGGAATGGCCCGGTTGAACCGCTGGAAACCGCGCAACCCGCTGCCTTGCTGGTCGATGGCCTGTTCGGCACCGGCTTGACGCGCGCCCTTGACGATATGACGCAGCAACGCCTGCGCGATCTGGCCGCCGCCGCCCGTTTCCGTGTCGCCATCGATGTGCCAAGCGGCATCGGCAGCGATGATGGCGCGGTGTTCGGTCAGGTCCCGCATTTCCACCTCACCATCGCGCTGGGCTGTTTGAAGCCCGGTCACCTCCTGCAACCCGGTGCGCATTTGTGCGGCGCGGTGCGGGTCGGCGAGATCGGCCTTGGCGGCGCATCGCAATTACATAGCCTGCGTCAGCCGCGCCTGATTACCCCCGGCCCCGGCAGTTATAAATATAAACGCGGCTATGCGCTGATTTTTGGCGGTGATATGGCGGGGGCATCGGCCTTGGCGGCGATGGCAGCGTCACGGTCCGGCGCGGGCTATATCCGGCTGGTGACGCCGACGCCCGCCCCCTTGGCCCTGCCCCATGCGATTGTGCGCACCGTCGATGACAGCGCCGATCATTGGCTGAAGGACGAACGCCTCAATGCCGTGTTGATCGGCCCCGGCCTTGGCCGGGATGAGGCGGCACGGTGCTGGCTGGATCAGATTCTCGCCTCGCCTCGGCCTTTGGTGCTGGATGCCGATGCGTTGATGCTGATGTCTGCCCATGATCTGGACGGGCTGGCCAGCCGCCATGCCCCGGTCATCCTCACCCCGCATGAGGGCGAGTTCAATCATCTGTTCGGCAAGCTGCCGGGATCGAAGGTCGAACGCACCCGTGCCGCTGCCGCCCGCGCCGGATCGGTGGTGGTGTTGAAGGGCGCAGACAGCGTGATCGCCGCGCCCGATGGCCGCGCGGTGATTGCGCCCGATGCGAGCCATTGGCTATCGACCGCAGGCACCGGCGATGTGCTGGCGGGCCTGACTGCCGGGTTGCTCGCGACCGGACTAGATGCTTTTGAAGCGGCCTGTGCCGCGCAATATCTGCATGGCGAGGCCGCACGGATCGCCGGACCATTATTGATCGCGGACGATCTGATCGCCGCCTTACCGCGCGCCTATGCGGCGTGCCTTACCGAATGACTGATGAAATGACCGATGAATTGAATAACGAGCTGCACGACGAATTGGCCGATGATCTGCCGGATGAGTTGATTATCCGCCTTGCCGCGCGCGGCGATGGCATGACGGAATCCGGCCGCGGCATTCCACTATCCGCCCCCGGCGATATGGTCACCTTCGATGCCAAAATCATTCCCGGCCCGCATCATGTGGAGCCGGTATGTAAGCATTTCCCGGCATGCGGCGGCTGCCAATTGCAGCATGTCGATGATGAAACTTACGCGGAATATCTGGAGGCGCGGATTCGCGATGCGTTGAAATCGCAACGCATCACGCCCCCTGAAATCCGCGCACCGATCCTGTCCCCGGCGGGCGCGCGGCGACGCGTCACCCTCCATGCGGAACGGCGCGGGCACAATCTGCGGCTTGGCTTCCTTGAAAAGGGCAGCAACAAATTGGTCGACATCGGCATGTGCCCGGTCATGGACCCTGTCATCTGGGATATGATTGCCCCGTTGAAAAAACTGCTGGCCAAGATCATGCCGCCGCGCGGTTCGGCGACGATCCAGCTTGATCGCGCCGATCAGGGCATTGCCGTGTTGATGGGCAAGTTCGAGGTGGAAGGACTGGAAGCCGCCGAGGGCCTGACCGACTTTGCCAAGCATCATAAGCTGGCACGGCTCGCGCTGGATGAAGGCTATGGCCCGGAAATGCGCTGGGAACCCGAACCCGCTACCATCACGTTGAGCGGTGTCGCGGTCGGCCTGCCGGTCAATCCGTTCCTGCAAGCGACATTGGATGGCGAGGCGGCGTTGGTCGCAGCAGTCACCGGCATTTGCGCAGGCGCAGAAAATATCGCCGATTTGTTCGCCGGGATCGGCACCTTTGCCCTGCCCTTGTCCGAACATGCCCATGTGATCGCCGCCGAGGGCGCGCGCGATGCGGCGATGGCATTGCAACAGGCCGCCAATCGCGCGCGGCGGCACATCAAGGTCCAGCATCGCGACCTGTTCCGCAATCCGTTGATGCAGGATGAATTAAAGGGGCTGGATGCCGTGGTCATCGACCCGCCACGCGCAGGCGCTGCCTTGCAAATGGTCGAACTGGCGAAAAGCAACGTCCCGGTAATCGCGGCGATTTCCTGCAACCCCGCGACCTTTGCGCGCGACATCCGACCCTTGTTGGATGCCGGTTACACGCTCGATTGGGTCCAGCCGGTCGGGCAGTTCCGCTGGTCCACTCATGTCGAACTGGTGGCGAAGATCAGTAGATAAGAGGGCAGCGTTTAGCCCCTCAAGCGCCATGCCTATGTTCCACATTCGTCATCCTGAACTGGTTTCAGGATCTTATACTACGTGCGGAATAGATCCTGAAACAAGTTCAGGATGACGAGGTGGGTGTGGGTGTCATTGAAAATTACCACCAACGGCGGCATCGCCGCCGCAAGGCCGAACGGCCGCCCGAGCTTATTGGCGCGTAGCCAAGGCGACGGATGTCGCCGGCCGGGTCCTGAGGGCCAAACAAAAACGCAGGGCAAATAAAAAGCCCCTTACCGGAGGGTAAGGGGCTTTTATCAAATTACGCCGAAGCCTTGGTCCGGGCCTTGATGATCTTGCCCGGATTGGCGGGCGGTTCGCCCTTGGGCAGGGCATCGACATGTTCCATGCCGGATTCGACCACACCCCAAACGGTGTATTGACCGTCAAGGAAGCGGGCATCGTCAAAGCAGATGAAGAACTGGCTGTTGGCGCTGTTCGGGTTGCTGGAACGGGCCATCGAGCACACGCCGCGCACATGCGGTTCGCGGCTGAATTCCTGACCGATGTTCGGCAGATGCGAACCGCTCATGCCGGTGCCGGTGGGATCGCCACCCTGCGCCATGAAGCCCGGAATGACGCGGTGAAACACGACGCCATCGTAAAAGCCTTCGTCCGCCAGCGTCGAAATCTGGGCAACGTGGTTCGGGGCGAGATCGGGACGCAGCTTGATAACGACATCGCCGCCATCGAGCGTCATCACCAACAGGTCATTAGCCATGAGTGATACTCCTGAGTTGAAAACAGATGAAAAGACTCTGGCGCGGTCCATGCCCTGTAGCAGCGCAGCCGTCTAGAGAATTGTAGATTCTGCTTTGCCTGAGTGTGTTTGTTTTAGCCCTCAGACGCCGGGCGGCGGTGCTGCCGTTGGTGGCAGTCGTCATGGACTGCACCGCCACCACCCCCTTCGTCATCCTGAACTTGTTTCAGGATCCATGTGCCACGGTTCCGCTAGGATCCTGAAACAAATTCAGGATGACGAAGGAAGGTGAAATCGCCCCCCTCACCCCGTCCGGATCGCCTCCAGCATCCATTCGGTCGCACCCAACAAGCGGGCGATATCTTCCGGGCGGGACAGGCGGTGGTCGCCATCCTTGATCAGGATCGTCTCGACACGTTGCGCGTCCAGCATCTTCGCCAGCCGCACCGAATATTCCCAAGGCACGTCCTGATCGGCCTGCCCGTGCAGCAGCGTGACCGGGCAATGGATCGCAATCGGCGCATGGAGCAGGCGCATCGCCTCCCCCGATTTCCAGAATGCCGCCGTCGTCACCGTCGGTTCGGGGCCATATTCACTGGGCTGCTCGATCCGGCCCATTTGCAGCATCGTCATTTTCTGATCCTGCGTGAACCCCCAATCGGTGAAATCGGGCGCCGCTGCGACGCCGATCATCCCCTGCACCCGGTCCCCCAAGGCCAAGGCGACATGGAGCATCAACCAGCCGCCCATCGACGACCCGACCAGCAATACCGGCCCTTCGACCAATTCCGTGATGCAATGGATCGCATCGTCTCGCCAATCGGCGAGCGTCTGTTCCTCAAACGCGCCCTCGCTCGCGCCGCAACCGGCATAATCAAACAATAATAACGACCGGTCCTCGCAAGTCGCCAGCGCCGATAACGCCGTCGCCTTGTTGCCGCTCATGTCCGATCCATAGCCGGGCAGAAACACAATCGTCGGTCCGCGATCCGGCCCCGATGCCCGGTGATGGCTATAGGCAAGGCGCAGCCCCTCACCCGAAACGTCACTGTGACGCGATAGATAATCCACTCAAACTCCCCCCTAAACTTACATCAATATTCCGGCGGATAAGGCGCGGCGCGATGGCTTGGCGCATGCGGCGGCTCGATTTCCGGCGGTTCGGGCGGATCGAACGCGCCCTCCCATTTCGATACGACAGCCGTCGCCACCGCATTGCCGACAACGCTCGTCGCCGAACGCCCCATGTCGAGAAAATGATCGACCGCGAGGATCATGACCAGCCCCGCCTCAGGAATGCCGAAATGGCCCATCACCGCCGAAATGACGACCAGACTCGCACGCGGCACGCCCGCCATGCCCTTGGAGGTCAGCATCAAGATCAACACCATGCTGATCTGATCGCCCATGCTCATATCAATGCCATAAAGCTGCGCGACGAACATCGTCGCGAAGGTCATGTAGATCATCGACCCATCAAGGTTGAACGAATAACCGAGCGGCAGCACAAAACTCGCGATGCGTGGCGGGACGCCGAACCGGTCCAGCGCCTCCAGCGTGCGCGGATAGGCGGCTTCGGAGGACGCGGTGGCGAAGGCGACCAGCACCGGCTCACGAATATAGCGGATCAGCGTGGCCCCGCGCCGCCCCAGCATCACAATCGCGGCGGCGATCAGCACGATCCACAAACAACCCATGGCGAAATAGAAGCTGGCCATGAACTTGCCAAACGTCATCATGACGCCCAGCCCGTTGACTGTCACCGCATGGGCAATCGCCGCAAACACCGCAAAGGGCGCGGCGCGCATCACATAATCGGTGACCTGCAACATGACCGCGACCAAGGATTCCATCCCCTTGACGATGGGCGCGCCCTTTTCGCCTATCGCCGTCAATCCGACCCCAAAAAACAGGGCAAACACGACAATCGGCAGGATTTCATTTTTCGCCATCGCCTCAATGATCGATTTCGGGACGAGATGGACGATGAATTCATGGAGATCGAACGCCTTGCGCTCCAGCCCCAGCGTCGCATCGGGCGGCGGCAGGGGCAGCGAGATATCACCCACCCCCGGTTGCAGCAGATTGACGAGGATCAACCCCAAGGTCAGCGAGACAAAGGTCGCGCCAATGAACCACAGCATCGTCCGAAAACCGATCCGGCCCAGCGCGGCGGTATCGCCCATATGGGCGATACCCGTCACCAACGTCGCGAAAATCAGCGGCGCGATGATCATCTTGATCATCCGCAGGAACAATTCGGTGATGATCCCGAAATAATCCGCCACCTGTGCGCGGCCAGCCACATCGGCGATGACATGATGGAGGATCGTCCCCAGCAATGCCCCAAGCGCCATGCCGATGAGGATATAGACTGTCAGCCGCTTCGCCATAATTCCCCCAACACACCCGTAAGTTCGATGCATAAAGGGTAAATGCCTGTAGGGAAGTGAAAACGACACATGCGCACACGCCTGCGGACAGGAAAAACCCCGCCTTGCTTGCTTGGCATTGGCCCTGCACCGCTTTATGAGATGCGGCTTCCAATCGGCGCATGCCAGATTTTGGCGCCAGATGTTGTAAAGGGTAATGTCTTGATTTCCACTTTGATGGCCGACAGCGCGTCGGCGCTTCATTTTGATCAGCTCGGCCTGTCGCCGGTCCTGTTCGATTTCGGCCTGATCAAAATCAGATATTATTCACTCGCCTATATCGGCGGGATCATGATCGGCTGGTGGTATTTGCTGCGCCTGATTGCCCAGCCCGGTGCGCCGATGGCGCGGCGACATGCCGATGACTTTGTCTTTTATGCGACAATCGGCATATTGCTCGGCGGGCGGATCGCCTATTCCCTGTTTTACGATCCCGCGATGTGGGCCAATCCGGTCGAAGTCCTGAAAGTCTGGCATGGCGGCATGTCCTTTCATGGCGGCATGCTCGGCGTCACCTTGGCGGTGGTCTATATGTGCCGCAAACATGGACTGAAATGGCTGCGCGTCCATGATTATGTCGCGGTGTGCGCACCATTCGGGCTGTTTCTTGGGCGGCTGGCGAATTTCGTGAATGGCGAACTTTGGGGCCGGGTGACGAATGTCCCTTGGGCGATTATTTTTCCGGGTTCGGGCGATGGCCTGCCCCGCCATCCGAGCCAGCTTTACGAGGCCGGGCTGGAAGGCATTGTCCTGTTCATCATCATGTGGTGGACCTTCTGGAAAACCGATGCGCGTTATCAACCGGGCCGGTTGGTCGGCACGTTCCTGCTTGGCTATGGAGTGGCGCGGTTCATTGTCGAATTCTTCCGCCAGCCGGATCGCGGGCTTGAACATCTGTCTTGGGGCTTGAGCATGGGGCAGACCCTGTGCGTGCCGATGATCGCGGGCGGGATTTACTTCATCGCCACCGCCAAGGGTCGCGCCAAAGCAGCAGATATGGCCCATGTCGTCTGATAAGAAATCATCCAAGCAGCAGGTGCCGATGATCGACTTTGCAACAAGGCTGAAACGCAGCATCGAGGCGCAGGGCGTGCTGCCCATCGCCTATTTCATGGCCGCCGCGAACGCCCATTATTACGGCACGCGCGATCCGCTTGGCGTAGAGGGCGACTTCATCACCGCGCCGGAAATCAGCCAGATGTTCGGTGAATTATGCGGGCTATGGCTGGCCGATCTATGGGACCGCGCCGGGCGGCCCGCCACGGTCCATTATGTCGAATTGGGACCGGGGCGCGGGACACTCGCGGTTGACGCCCTGCGCGCGATGGCGCGGGCGGGGCTTGCACCGCAGGTCCATTTGATCGAGACCAGCCCCACGCTTCGTAAGGCGCAGGCTTTGATATTGCCCGATGCCCAGTGGCATGACGATCTATCGACCCTGCCGAATGACGGCCCATTGCTGGTTATCGCCAATGAATTTTTCGACGCATTGCCGGTGCGGCAATTGGTGCATAGCCAGCATGGTTGGTTCGAACGCATGGTATCGGTGCGCCACGGGCTGATTTTGCCGGTGGTCGATGGCCCGCCACTGAACGGCCTCATCCCCGAACATCTCAAGGATGCGCCTATCGGCAGCATCATCGAAACCTCCCCTGCCTCGGTCGCGATTGCGGGCGCGTTGGGCGAACGGCTGGCGACGCAAGGCGGCGCGGCACTGATCGTCGATTATGGCTATGATCATGGCCCGGCGATTGGCGACACGCTACAAGCGGTGCGCGGTCATGGCTATGTCAATCCGTTCGAAACGCCGGGCGATGCAGACCTCACCGCCCATGTCGATTTCGCGACATTAGGCGTGGCAGCACATGTGCGCGGGGTCCATGTCCATGGGCCGGTCGGTCAGGGCGATTGGCTGAACGCGATGGGGATTAAATTGCGCGCCGACAGCCTGATCAAACGCAGCCCGGCACGCAGCGCTGAGATCGAGGCCGCCCAACAGCGACTCACTTCGCCAATGGAAATGGGCACGCTGTTTCGCGCGATGGCGCTGGTGGCACCGACATGGCCTACGCCCGTTGGATTTGCCGAAAATGACGAAAATCAGCCGGATAATTCATAAAGTTAGTATAATTTTTGACTCAGGTCATAGAAAATTAACCATTATCGGCTATGTATTCACTCATGGTTGAATCGCGACCCGGATCAATCTCACACTTGGGGGCAGCAGCAGTTCTTTGGACCGTTGCTGCCCTTTTTGCGATGCGGGATATGGGTGATCTCTTCTCCCCCCGCACCCTTCCCCCTCGCCCTCGCTATCCCCGCGCCATCCCCCGCCCCCTCGTCATTCCCGCCTTCGCGGGAATGACGAGGGGGATATGATTTCCACCACCACACTTGCAACCGGCAGATTGCCTTTCCGTCCAATCCCTTGCATCATGCGATCATGAGCAACTCACCTTCCTGTCAAATCGCCGCTGGGCGCGAAGCCGCTGCGTTTTTCGAGGCGCATCCTCATATCGACGCGGTGGACATTATTTTCACCAATATGTGCGGGGTGCCGCGCGGCAAAAGGCTGCGGCGGCATGAGGTGATCGGCGTCTATGAAAATGGCCGCTACCTCCCCGGCTCTGCGGCGGTGGTCGATATTACCGGGCGGGATACCGAGGAAACCGGGCTGGTATGGGAAGATGGTGATGCCGACCGGCTATTGCGCCCCCTGCCCGGCAGTTTGGTGCTGGCACCTTGGCTCGGTCCGGATGCCGCACAATTTTTGACCGGCTTTTACGAGTTGGACGGCACGCCTCATGATCTCGATCCCCGCCATGTGCTGGGTGGGGTGATCGAACGGTTGACGGCGATTGGCCTGACCCCGGTGGTGGCGGTGGAGCTTGAATTCTACCTTGTCGATCAGGCGCGCGACGGCAATGGCCAGTTGCAGCCCGCGCGCGGCCTGCGCAATCCTCATCGCTCGGACGATATTCAGGTCTATGGCCTGCGCGAACTGGAGGATTTCAAGCCGTTTTTCGACGATCTCTACGCCGCCTGCGATGCGCAAGGCATTCCGCTGGAATCGGCGATTTCGGAATATGCCGCGGGCCAGTTTGAAATCACCCTGCGTCATCGCGCAGACGCGTTGCGCGCCTGTGATGAGGCGATCATGTACAAGCGTCTCGTCAAGGGCGTGGCGGTCAAGCACGGGCTGGAGGCCACGTTCATGGCCAAGCCCTTTGCCGAAAGCGCAGGCAATGGCATGCATCTCCATATTTCGATGGAGGATGCGACCGGCCATAATGCGTTTGCCAGCGACGCAGCGGAAGGCACGGATTTACTGCGCCATGCGATTGGTGGGATGCAGGCGGCCTTGGGCGACAGCTTTGCGATTTTCGCCCCCAATGCCAATAGCTATCGCCGGTTCAAGGCCAATAGCTATGCCCCCGTCGCATCGACCTGGGGGGTCAACAACCGCACGGTATCGCTCCGCATCCCCGCCGGGCCGCCCGCCAGCCGCCATGTCGAACATCGCGTGTGCGGCGCGGATGCCAATCCCTATCTGGCGGTCGCCGCAGTGCTGGCCGGGATGCATCATGGCATCGTCAATCAAATCGATCCCGGCGCGCCTGTTGTCGGCAATGGCTATGAGGCCGAAAGCAGCGGCCCGAAAATGCCGTCCAACTGGTTTGCGGCGGTCGATCAGTTCCGGCAATCCGCGTTGATGCAGGACTATCTCGGCGCGCGCTTTGTCGAAATGTACGCCATCGTCAAACAGACCGAGCAGGAACGCTTTTTCGCATTGGTGCCGGAACTCGATTATAGCTGGTATCTGCGCAACGCGTGATCGAAACGCACTGCTGCCAGCGATTCTCCATCCATCCGACCGATCGCTGATCGGTCCCCATTGCCCTTGGCGTCATGCCCTGCTAGGCGCGGCACAACTCCTTTTTTGGCACGTCAGGAACCAAACATGGCCGATGAACAGAACACCGATACCCCACTCGCCAATGGCGCAGACACCGCACCGCAGGTCGGCGTGATTACGCAATATGTGAAGGACCTGTCCTTCGAAAATCCGAATGCGCCTAATGTCTATCAATGGCAGGGTCAGCCGGAAATCAGCGTCGGCTTCAACATCGGCGCGGACAATGTCGGCGACGATGTGCATGAAGTGACGCTCAAGATCGAAGCGCGCGCCGTGTCCGGCAACCAGACCGCTTTTGCAATCGAACTGGTCTATGCGGGCCTGTTCGCGCTCCGCAACATCCCGGAAGAACAGCTCCAGCCGTTCCTGCTCGCAGAAGCGCCGCGCATCCTGTTCCCCTTCGCCCGCCGCGTGGTGGCCGATACGGTGCGCGATGGCGGTTTCCCGCCGCTGATGCTCGAACCCATCGACTTTGCCGCTTTGTACATGAGCCAGCTCGCCGCCCAAGGCGAACAGGCCGGTGACGAAGATCAGACGGTCGGGCACGCGTAAGCCTTAAATCATGAAACTTGGCAAAGCGATCGGCACCATTGGCGGACTGACAATGGTCAGTCGTGTCCTAGGTTTTGTGCGCGACATGTTGATGTCGCGCATCATGGGCGCAACAATGGCCGCCGACGCTTTCCAATTGGCGTTCCGCATTCCCAACACCTTCCGCCGCCTGTTCGGCGAGGGTGCGTTTTCCGCCGGGTTCGTGCCGCTGTTCAGCCAGCGACTGCACCGCGAAGGCGGGATTGAGGATGCGCGCAAATTTTCCGAAGAAGTGCTCGGCGTCTTCCTCCCCTCCCTGTTCGCGTTCGTCCTGCTGTTCGAACTGATCATGCCCGCCTTTGTCTGGGCGCTGGCATCGGAATGGGTGGATAATCCGGCGAAGTTCGACCTTGCGGTCAACCTCACCCGCATCACCATGCCCTATTTGCTGTTGATCAGCCTTGTATCGCTGTTCGCGGGCGTGCTCAATTCGATGACGCGCTTCATCGCCGCCGCCTTTGCCCCGGCACTGCTTAACATCGCGATGGTTGTCGCCTTGATCATCGTGCCGGACGGTGGCCCGAAAACGGCCTATGCCTTGTCCATCGGCGTGACGATTGGCGGCGTGTTGCAAACCGGCCTGTTGTGGTGGGCAGCCCGGCGCGCGGGCATTTCGCTGCGCCTGCGCAAGCCGCAAATGACCCCCGGCGTGCGCCAGTTCATCAATGTGGTGATCCCGGCAACGCTTGGTGCGGGCGTGTATCAGGTGGCGCAGTTCATCGACACTTTCTTCGCGACCCGCCTGCCGGAAGGCTCTTTGTCCTACATGAATTATTCGGATCGGCTGAATCAATTGCCGCTGTCGGTCATCGGCACCGCACTTGGCACCGCCATCCTGCCCGCGATCAGCCGCTTCATCGACAAGGACGAGCCGGAGGAAGCTGCCAAGGTCCAGGGACAGGCGCTGGAGCTGGCGATGCTGTTGACCCTGCCCGCCGCGATTGCCCTGTGGGTCGTCTCGGTGCCGTTGGTGACGGCGCTGTTCCAAGGCGGTCGCTTCACGCTGGAAGATGCGCGGATCACCGGCAATGTGCTGGCGATCATCGTATCGGGCCTGCCTGCTTATGTGCTGGTCAAGGTCATCACCCCCGGCTTTTACGCCCGCAAGGATACCAAGACCCCGGTAAAGACCGCCGGGATCGTGCTGCTTGCGAATATCGTGCTGAACTTTGTCCTGATCCCGCCCTTTGGCATTTATGGCTTGGCGAGCGCGATTGCGCTGTGTTCATGGCTCAATTGCGTGATGCTCTATGTCATCCTGTCGAAGCGCGGGCATTTTCGCATCCAGCCTTGGCTGTGGAGCCGTATCGGCCGACAGGTCATCGCGGCGGCATTGATGGCGGCGGTGCTGATCGTGCTGGAACGCGTGTTTGCCGACTGGTTCTCCGGCTCGACCATCCATCGCCTGATCGGCGTTTCGACATTGGTGGGCGCTGGCGGCGCTGTCTATTTGCTGACCGCCTTCGCCATTGGCGGCATGAATCGCGACGATGTGATGATCCTGCTGCGTCGCAAAAAAGTGAGTGATAAATAATGCGCGTCGTTTCCGGTATTCAGCCCACGGGCAATCTCCATCTGGGCAATTATCTCGGCGCCATCGTGCAATGGGTGAAGATGCAGGACGAGGCGGAATGCCTATTCTTCCTCGCCGATTTGCACGCGATCACGGTCCATAACGATCCGTCGCAACTCCGCACCAATGTTCGCGAAATGGCGGCGGCGCTGATCGCCTCGGGCGTCGATCCCGATAAATCCGTGCTGTTCAATCAAGCCCGTGTCCCTGCCCATGCCGAACTCGCATGGTTGCTTAACTGCACTGCGCGGATCGGCTGGCTCAATCGCATGACCCAGTTCAAGGACAAGGCCGGCAAAAATCGCGAAGGCATGTCGATCGGCCTTTATGCCTATCCGGTGCTGCAAGCCGCAGATGTGCTGCTCTATCAGGCAACCCACGTCCCCGTGGGCGAAGATCAGCGCCAGCATCTCGAACTCGCGCGCGATGTGGCCGAAAAGTTCAACAGTGATTTCGAGACGGAGCTGTTCACGCTGCCGGAAGCGATGATCGCCGGACCTGCCGCACGCGTAATGTCACTTCGCGACGGGTCGTCGAAAATGTCGAAGTCCGATCCGTCGGACATGAGCCGGATCAACCTTACCGACGATGCCGACACCATCGCCCAGAAGATTCGCAAGGCCAAGACCGATCCCGCCCCCCTGCCCGCCACGATGGACGAGCTGGCGGATCGGCCCGAAGCCCGCAATCTGATCGGCATCTATTCGGCGCTGTCCGGCGAGGCTGCGCAGGATATTCTCAGCCGCTTCGAAGGTCAGGGCTTTGGCGCGTTCAAGCCTGCGCTGGCCGAGATCGCGGTCGAAAGCCTGCGCCCGATCACGACGCGCTTCAACGAACTGCGCCACGATCATACGGCCATCGATGCGATTCTCGCCAAGGGGGCCGACAAGGCCAACACGCTGGCCGCGCCGACGCTCAAACGCGCTTATGAGGTGATGGGGCTGTTTCGCTAAGGCGGAAGTGCGGCTTCAGCCCTCTGAAAGGGCGTCGAACTTAGCCATTTCATAGGCGATGGAGCCTTCGACCAAGGTCTCCCACATCTCGCCGATCACATTGCCCGGCAGGCCCAAGGCCTCGGCCTGTGCCACCGCCTGCGCGATCACTTCGGCCTTGCGCGGTTCGTCGCGGACCATGTCGCGGTCGGGCTTGATCCGGGCGGCGGCGGCCATATAGCCGAAACGCTCGGCCAACAGCGCCACCAACCGCGCGTCCACCGCGTTCACGCCAGCGCGCACCTCCTGCATATTATTGCAATCTTCGGGTTTGAGCGGGGCGGCATTTAATGGCGATGTCATGATGATGTGCGCTTAAGCAATTACACTCCCTCCGGCAAGCTGTGATGCCAGTCATCATCGTGAAATCCTGCCCCGCAAGAATTGCACTCAAACTGAATATATTGACCAATGACAATGCGATGCTGTTAACATCCCCGCCAATATCTCGACCCACATCCTGTTGAAAAGGCATGCTTATGACGCATTTCCGCAAATCCCTCCTGCTGGCCCTGAGTATGGCCTTAAGCCTTGCCCCGGCGCTGCCCGCCGCCGCGCAATATGATGTCCATGCCGAAGATTATGCACGGTTCGAACGCGAACTCGCACAAGCGGATGTGCGGTTGAATCAGGTCTGGAAGAAATATTACCCGCAATTGCGGGCGGCCGATGGCTATAAAGTCGATGCCCTGCTGGCGGAACAACGCGCGTGGAATGCGTTCAAGGACAAGGCCTGTTCGATCTATCCGGGCAGTGGCGGCTTCTGGGGCGAGGCCAATGCATTCGCCTGCAAGCTCGAACTCTTCGAACAACGGATCAAATATCTCGAAGACCTTGAAACGGTGCTGAATCCGTAAATACCCAAACAAAAACACCGGTCGGCACATTGATCTGCCCCCTTCTGAGTGGTCCAAAATATCTGTTATTTTGGACCACTCAGAAGGGGGCCGGTCATTCCTTGGTCACTTTTTTCAGAGACTCACGCGTAGGATGGCCATCTCCTCCATACACGATGTCACCGGTAACATCGATAACGCCTGCATTTCGATGATCGCCAAATATCCCAACCGGGCGAACCTTCTTGCCAATTGCAACGTCCGCAATGGCTTCTGGAAACTCCATGCCACCATAAAGAATGACGCCATCCGCATCCCCTTTTAGGTCACGCGCGATAGAAGCAAAAGTCCCGAGACTATGCCGGCGCTTAGCAGAGAGTATCACTTCAAGATCGACGGGCCGCACTTTTCCAGTGTCACTATAACTAGCAAATCCGTCACTTGAACCGCGCCGGGATTGCCGGAGGCTCCAACTCTTGAGTAGATGGAGCCATTATGAGCAAGACAACGAACAAGTTTGCGCCGGAAGTTCGGCAGCGGGCGATCCGGATGGTACTGGATCACGAGCGGGATTATCCGTCGCGTTGGGCAACGGTAGTCTCTATTGCCGAGAAGATCGGTTGCTCACCGCCCACGCTACATGAGTGGGTGAAGAAGGCTGAGGTCGACAGCGGGAAGCGCGCGGGTGTGCCGACCGAGATGGCTGACCGCCTTAAGTCGCTGGAACGTGAGAACCGGGAGCTTCGGCAGGCCAACGAGATCCTGCGCAAGGCGTCCGCATATTTTG
>DITW01000054.1 GCA_002422945.1 Sphingomonadales bacterium UBA6174
GCGTCCCAGCCCATCGGGTGCAGCACTTCATGCCCGGTCATCCGCTTATAGCGGGCGAGCACATCGCCCATCGTATAGTTGCGGACATGGCCCATATGGATGCGTCCCGATGGATAGGGGAACATCTCCAGCACATAGGCCTTGGGCTTGTCACTGGCATCATTGGCACGGAACGTCTGGCGTTCGTCCCATGTCTGTTGCCAGCGCGCATCCGCCGATTTGGGGTTGAAGCGCGTGTTGGTCATCCGAAAATTCCGAACCTGTTTTTTGCCTGTTCTATGTATATGGTTTCGGCTGCACCGATTACCAATAACCCGACAGTTTTATTGGGCGTTGGCCAATTGCCGCAGATCGCGGGCGCGGCCCAGCACGATTTCTTCAAGCCGCTGCACGGTCGCGGCCTGCACAGGGGTGTCGATCCACTGACCGCCATTCATCACCTGACGCGCGGCAGAGACGCGCAGCGCATCGGCGCGCAAATCCTGATCGAGGATCACGACCGTAACCTTCATCCGTTCATTCGGATTGGCGGGGCTGGCATACCAATCGGTCACGATCACGCCGCCATTGCTGTCGGCAGAGGTGATCGGCATGAAGCCGAATGTATCGAGCGCACCGCGCCAGAGATAGGCATTGACGCCAATCGACGTCACCTTCGACGCCGCGAGATCGGCCACTGGCCGCTCCTTCTTGCCGCATCCGGACAGGGCAACAGCGGCAACCAGCAACAAGGGCAGAGCAACGGGACGGAGCATCAGGACATCCTCAAGGTATCAGTCGGGACAATAGTTCGAAACAGCCTTATAGAATGTCGCCACCTTGTCGCAAGGCTATAGGGGCCGCAATGCGGTTTTATCGTGTTGAGGGGTATTGGGCGCGGGCGCGCATCGGGTCCGGCCGGGTGCCGGAGAGGGTGCCGGGACGGGTGGAAGTGTGTGGCTTTGGCAACAGGTGGAAAGAATCCGCGTGTTGTGATGTGGTTAAGTGATTCCACCTGTTTAATCTTTACGCGCTTGCCTTATATCGGATTTGTTCGAGGAGGAATCGAAGAGATCATGGCTGTGAGTCGCAAGACATTGGGGATGATGGGGGCTGCCGCTTTTGCGGTAATGTCGCTGACGTCGCTTGTCTCGCCGATATCCGCCGCTATGATCGGCACCGATCAGGCGCGTTTGTCGAAGCCGCGTGCGGTTTCGCTGAATGCGCCCGGCAATCTTGGGTCCTTTACCCCAGCTTCCAACCCGCGCATGGCGGCGTTGCTGGCCCGTGGGGGCGCGAACAACAGTTTCCGTTTCACCCCATCGGTGGCACCGGGCGCGCGTCGTGCGGTCACGGTGGCCGTGCGTGCGCGCACCGCTGGCCCTGCGGCGGTCCATACCGGTTCCCGGCCAACTGCCGTTGCCATGGCGCAGAGCGTGAACAACACGGGCGCAATGGCGACCGCTTATGATCTAGGCGCGGCCATTGGCTGGAGCCGGTTTGTTGTTTCCGGCGATATGGCGCGTGTCGATACCGGGCCGCTGTTTGGCGAACGCAGCGCGGCTGATCTGGGCCTGACCTTTGCGGGCCGTCGCTGGTCGACCAAAGTGCAATTGTCGGCGGATCGCGGTAATTCGATTGGCCACGCCCTTGGCCGTGATGAAAGTGTCGCGCTTGATTTCGGCGGTTCTTATCGAATTGCCAGCAATATCGATGTTACCGGCGGCGTTCGCTACAAGGTGCAGCGTGATCGGCAGGATGACTTGGTCGACAACCGTCGCGACAGTCAGGCTGTCTATGTCGGCACGGCCTTCCGTTTCTGATCACCTTATTGTTGATCAAGACGTCTAATGACTTTCGGCTTTTGCGCCGCATCTCCTCTTTTATCGATCCTGTCCTGAAATGGTGACGAGCCTTGAATCGCGCCTGAAGGAAGAGGCATATCGCCTCGGCTTTGTCGCGTGCGGCATTTGCCCTGCCGATGCCATTCCACAGGCGGGGGATCGTTTGCAGCAATGGCTGGCACTGGGCGCGCATGGCAGCATGGGCTGGATGGAGGCTCGGGCGGAACAGCGCGCCTCGCCACAGGGGCTGTGGCCGGAGGCGCAGGCCGCGATCATGCTGGGGATGAGCTATGCCCCGCCTCATGATCCGATGCAGCATGCCGATGCGCCCGATGCGGCGCGGATCAGCGTCTATGCGCAAGGCGCGGACTATCATGATGTCATCAAGAAGCAGTTGAAGCATCTTGCCGGATGGCTGATCACGGCGGCGGGCGGCGGCAATGTGAAGGTATTTGTCGATACCGCCCCGGTGATGGAAAAGCCGCTGGCGGCGGCGGCGGGGTTGGGCTGGCAGGGCAAGCACAGCAATCTCGTCAGCCGCGCCCATGGCAGCTGGTTGTTGCTGGGGGCGATTTATACCACGCTCGATCTGGTGCCGGATGCATCGGAGCGCGACCGCTGCGGATCGTGCGATGCGTGTCAGCGGGCCTGCCCGACCGACGCGTTCATCGCGCCCTATCGGCTGGATGCGCGGCGCTGCATCTCGTATCTGACGATCGAGCATAAGGGGCCGATCCCGGCCGAGTTCCGCGCGCGGATGGGCAATCACGTCTATGGCTGCGATGATTGCCTCGCAGCCTGCCCGTGGAATAAATTTGCCGATGCAGCCAAGGCGAACAAGGCCTTTGCCGCGCGGGCCGAACTGGCAGCCATCACCATCGCGGATTTGATCGCGCTGGACGATCCGGGTTTTCGGACGATTTTCGCAGGCTCGCCGATCAAACGCATCGGGCGTGATCGCATGGTCCGCAATGCGCTGATTGCGGCGGGCAATGGCGGCGATGTGGCAATCAAGGGCCGGGTGAGGGCGTTGCTCGACGATTCCTCACCAGTGGTGCGCGGTGCGGCGATCTGGGCATTGGGGCAGCTTGATCCGGCCGGTGCGGTGGCGCTGGCTGCGGCAAGATGGCAGGCGGAGCCGGAGGAAGAGGTGCGTCAGGAATGGCAGGCGGTGATGGTCGCTGCGCAGTGAATAGCGGTAGATCGGGGAGAATATCGGCATCTTGGTAGAAAATTCTTCAAAATGTCATTTGATGATTGCACGCCCCCAAAACCCATGTTAGTGGCCGCCCCAGACAAGACGAAGCGGGCAACCAAGCCGCTTCAAGCGGTCGGTCGGACGCATAGCTCAGTTGGTAGAGCAGCTGACTCTTAATCAGCGGGNNTTCGAGCCCTAGTGCGTCCACCAAACATTCCAATAACTTACAGATATGATGGCCTTAGCGTCATCGATGATTTTTGCCCCTAGCAAGCAAATAGCAATCAAGCTGAAAAAATTGGCGGGCTATGAATCGGCCCACTTTGCCTCGCGCGCGCGGAATGCGTCATTACGATAATAAGGCAGGGCCATGCGTAACGGCAGCGCAAAACGCCTTGGGGTATGGGGAGGCAACACTCCCAGTCCCATAATAACAGTGACGCTAGTATTGAACACTAGCGGACCAATGCGGACATTCCGTATATGATTAACGAGAAATCGTAATAATCTGCCTCTCAATAGTTACGAAAACAGGGTGGATTATGAGTCTACAAAACTTACGCAAAAGAGGCTTAAGTTATTTTGAACCTCGAAACGCGCAGTGGTCGGTCAGTGATATCTCCAGATTTGAAGTTTTTCTCGCCATCATGCCTGAGGAAGAACAGGACAAGATTTTGGGGCCTGATTGGAGTGTATTGTGGCGCTTAGGCGCTATGACCCTGAGTGAGATGATATCGCAAGGCATAGAGTGGCGTCCGCTTGGCGAAAGCCAAGCCAGCGTCCAAACTCCGGAAAATTGACGAGTCACGGGGCTGCTGCCGGAACATTTATAATGGCAGTGTTTGGACGGAATGCGTCATTATGCTCAGGCCGGACAATTGCGTAATTGCAGCGTAAATACGCAATGGGGAGACTGCACTGTAATAACAGTGTGAAAACAGCCCCGCCGATATTTACCGTTATAAAACGGCGGCCTCGCGCGCGCACGCGTATAGGCTTACAGAAACTCCCAACATCACCTGTTTATCACCTGTATTAACAGGCGGCTGCGGAACTGACTTGTCTCTTTTTAGGCGTCCAGAAACTCACGGCAATCAAACATCCGGCCCTTTTATAGATACGCAAAATTGAGTGTTGCGCCCTTGCCGTAATCTTGCCGTCAGCCTTAGTGCAATCTTAGCGTCATCGCCCAGTAAATCTCACTATTTTAGTGGGAGGCGTCATCCAGCGCCGTTAGTCCCGGCACCTTTTTATGGCGTCCGAAAACGTGACACATGCCTTACCGCAATCTTACCGTCTGACTTGCCCTCGCGCGCGCGGAATTCGCGAACGAAAAACTGTATTAACAATATCGCCGATGTATCGAGCCGGTCCTGATACCGGGCGACCTAGCGATTGAACCTCCCCCCCCATGTTCTGAATTGTGGATACGCCAAAATTGGAACTGGGGCGGTCCTGAAGGTGTAAACTCCCAAGGATCTGACCGCCCCCTTGGCTGTCACGCGCCAGCTACCAATTCCCTGAAATCGGTCTCTCGGATAATACGAATAGAGCTTCCCTGTTCAGCTAGAGCCTCGGCTTTACGATGCTTTGCGCTTTTCTCATGCCCTGCTAGGCGCATGACATCCATGTCACCGACTACCAACAGCGTTGTTTTCTTTGTTACTCCGGAAGCCACTTCGCAGCCGATTGACGCAGCTAAATCCGCCGCCTCCGCACGAGTTATCGCTAGGGTGCCAGTGAATGCGATAACCTCGCCAAACAGCGGCCCATCAGGATTGCCATCACGTTGAATGGCCGGACCATAGCTTGACTGTGCAGGGTCAATAGGCTGCGAAACACGCTCTAACCATCCCTCTAAGTCTATGCCGGTTTTATTCATCGCCGCAATAAGCACTTGGCCCGATGCCTTTGCATCCTCTAAAGCGTTATGATGCTGAAATTGATATTCAATAATGCCACAAACGTTAGCGAGTCCGTATCCGCTCCTAGAGCATTGCTCCCATGTTCGGCGTGCAACACGGGCGGAATCCAACCAAGTGCAAGTTGGGATTGAGACACCCCAACGCTTAGATGCTTGGGAAAGAGCCACGCGGTCGAAGTGCGTATGCGTAATTACAACAGCGCCCCTCAACATCTCATTCAGAATAGCAGATGCTTGCTCATAATTGGGGGCATCGTGAACATCTGATTGGCGGATTCCATGGATTGAAACATTCATTTCATCGAAATAATCTTGCGGATTGATAAGAGAATACCACTCATCAACCATTTGCCCATTTTCGAATCTAGCCGCACCAATGGAACATATTGATGCCATGTCTGCATTGGCCGTTTCGACATCAAGTGCAATAAATGATGACATTTCCATCCTCTCTCCGCATGTCATGAGAGGATGGCGATAATACTTTAAACGTCAATCATATTTTGGTTTTGTTAAAGCCTATGCTGGCACTTCATCCGCTCCGGATCAATTTCCATCCGATACGGATCTATTGCGATATTTGCCCCAGTCGCAGCACTGGCCCCAGCACCGCCCCACCACACCACCCCTATAGATAGGGGGTGGTAGTGGGGCAGGTTAAGATGCACCACTTGCACCACATTGCCCGCCCCACTTTGTTTAGGTGGGGCAATCACTCTTCGGCCCAGCACCCCACCACCACAAAATCTTTATCCTCTCTTTTTCTCGGATCTTTCATGCGTTCAACTTTCAACGCCCCGTTGGCTATCCACTCGCGGACCATCGTTTTGATTCGGGCCTTGTCGCGTGAAGCTTCAACGTTCAGCCCCAACACATTGGCGACAGCTTTCCCCACCCAATCATTTGCAGTGAAATGGTGACGCCATACTCCTTCCGCGACTGCTGCTTGCACCCGGCGCAGATCCACCACACTGATTCCGGCAAAAGCATCTGGTGGTATCCAAGGCACAACAACGGGCATCCAGTCGCCGCCATCCTGACCATTTGATCTGCCCCCTTCTGAGTGGT
>DITW01000030.1 GCA_002422945.1 Sphingomonadales bacterium UBA6174
ATCATGATGTACACTTCAGGGTGACCGAAGAACCAGAACAGATGCTGGTACAATACCGGATCACCACCGCCCGACGCATCATAGAAGGTCGTGCCGAAGTTACGATCGGTCAGCAGCATGGTGATGGCAGCAGCCAGCACCGGCAGCGACAGCAACAACAAGAAGGCCGTGACCAGCACCGACCATACGAACAACGGCATCTTGTGCAGGGTCATGCCCGGCGCACGCATGTTGAAGATGGTGGTGATGAAGTTGATCGCGCCCAAGATCGAGCTGGCACCCGCAAGGTGGAGCGACAGGATCGCGAGATCGACAGCCGGCCCCGGCGAACCGCTGCTCGAAAGCGGTGCATAGACCGTCCAACCTGTGCCAGCGCCATTGCCGATGCCGCCAGACACGAAGGTCGAGCTAAGCAGCAACACGAACGCCGACACCGTCAGCCAGAAGCTGACGTTGTTCATACGCGGGAAGGCCATGTCCGGCGCACCGATCATGATCGGCACGAACCAGTTGCCAAAGCCGCCGATGACGGCAGGCATGACCATGAAGAACACCATGATAAGACCATGGGCGGTAATCAACACGTTCCAGAGATGCAGCGCGGCATCGCCCTGCTGACCGGACCAGGCTTCCAGATATTGGATGCCGGGTTCGGCAAGTTCAAGACGCATCATGCCCGAAATCGCGCCACCGACAATGCCGGCGAAGACCGCGAAAAGCAGGTAGAGCGTGCCGATATCCTTGTGGTTGGTCGACATGAACCAACGCGCAAAGAAAGCCGGCTTGTGATCGGCGTCATGATGATCATGACCGTGAGCTGCCTCGAAATGGGCAGCGGTGGCTGTTGTATCAGTCATTTCTATCAACCCTTGGTTGCAGCGGCTGGAGCGGCAGCGACCGGCGCAGCAGCGGCAGGTGCCGCAGCTTCTGGCGTCGTGCCAGCAGCAGGAGCGGCGGCGGCAGGGGCAGCAACAGCTGGCGCAGCAGCCGTTTCAGCACCCTTCAACTTGCCGCCCTTGGACAGGACCCACTGGTTGAATTCCGCTTCAGGGCGAACTTCAACGGCGATCGGCATGAAGCCATGGCGCACGCCGCACAGTTCCGAACACTGGCCGAAATACACGCCCGGACGATCAACCTTGAACCATGTTTCGTTCAGGCGGCCCGGAACGGCGTCCATCTTGGTCCAGAAGGCCGGCACGGCAAAGCTGTGAATCACATCATCTGCGGTCACGATCAGCTTGATGACCTTGCCCGCTGGCACGACCATGCGATCATCAACGCCCAGCAGGCGCGGACCATCGACATCGGTGCGGTAGGGCTGGCCTGCTTCGACCTGATCCTTTTCCTTCAGCATATTGGACACGACTTCAAAGTCGCCATTGTCCGGATACTGATAGGACCAGAACCACTGATGGCCGATGACCTTGACCGTCAGATCCGCCTTGGGCGGATTGAACTGACGCGCCAACAGGCGGATCGACGGCACGGCGACCAACACCAGAATCAGGATCGGGACCAACGTCCAGATCACTTCGATCAAAGTGTTGTGCGATGTCTTGGAGGGGTTCGGATTGGCACCGGCGCGATACCGGAACATGACCCACAACAACAACAACAGAACAAACAAAGAGATGATGGTGATGAGCGGGAGCAGCACAGCATTGTGCATCCAGCGGCCATCTTCACCGATCTCGGTCACGACCGGCTGCAAGCCGATCTGTGCATTATGGGGCTGACCGATTTCACTCGGCGCCAAACGTGCCGGTGCGGCAGGCTTTGCAGCAACCGCTTCAGGCGACGCTGCCGCAGCAGGAGTCACGGCATCGGCAGCCGGTGCTGCAGCCACGGGAGCAGCGGCGTTCGCCGCCGGGTCCTGGGCCAAGGCAATGCCCGGCAAACCTGCCAGCGCTATCGCCATGAACATTGTTTTAATCGTCTTCATCTTACCCCCACCTCAAGGGATTCCGCCCCGTTTTGAAGCTCCTCCACAGGGTCTAAATCGTCGCGGCTTATAGGCGCGGTTTTTTTGCGCCTCAAGTCGTGATTTGAACCCCAATGACGGTTGCAGCCACGGACTGCAATCCCTATCACGCCTGTTCATTAGAAAGCATCACGGGATAGCGCATGACGAACGAAGAGATTTTGGCTGAATTCAAGGCTTCTGAGGCATTGCTCGAAGGCCATTTCATCCTGTCATCCGGGTTGCGCAGCCCGCGCTACCTGCAATGCGCACGGGTTTTGATGAATCCGGCACGCGCCGCCCGACTCGCAGAAGCGCTGGCCGCGACCATCCCCGAAGATATCCGCAACCAGATCAACGCCGTGATCGCCCCGGCTATGGGCGGGGTCATTATCGGCCATGAAATGGGGCGTGCCTTGGGCGTCGATGCGATGTTCGTCGAGCGCCCGACCGGCACATTCGAACTGCGTCGCGGCTTTCGCATCACCCCGGGCGCGAAGATCCTCATGGTCGAGGATGTCGTGACCACCGGCCTGTCCTCGCGTGAGGCCATGATCGCCATCAAGGCCGCCGGTGGTGAGGTGATTGCCGCCGCGTCCTTGGTCGATCGCTCCAATGGCACCGCCGACCTTGGCGTGCCGTTCTTCCCGTTGATGCGCCTTGATGTGCCGAGCTATGCGCCTGAAGCCCTGCCCCCGGAACTGGCAGCAATCCCGGCGATCAAGCCCGGCAGTCGCGCCGAACCGGCGACGGCATGAACGCTTCCTCGCCACACCACCTGCGGCTTGGGGTGAATATCGACCATGTGGCGACCATCAGGAACGCCCGTGGCGGTGACCATCCCGATCCCGTCAAGGCGGCGATCGCAGCGCAGGCGGCGGGCGCGGACGGCATCACCGCCCATTTGCGCGAAGACCGTCGCCATATCCGCGACGATGACATCACGCGCTTGATGGATGCGCTCAATGTCCCGCTCAACCTTGAAATGGCGGCGACCGATGAAATGGTCGAAATCGCGCTGCGCCACCGTCCCCATGCCGCCTGCATCGTGCCGGAACGCCGCGCAGAACGCACAACCGAAGGTGGCCTTGATGCCGCCGGGCAATTCGACACGCTCCAGCCGATTGTCGCGCGCCTCGCCGATGCCGGGATAAGAGTCAGCCTGTTCATCGCCCCCGAACCTGCACAGATCGACGCCGCGATCCGTATGGGTGCGCCGGTCGTCGAACTCCATACCGGGCGTTATGCCGAACTCTCTGGATTAGAGCGCGCCACCGAATTGGGGCGCTTATCAGAAATGGCAGCACTCGCAGCCCGCAACGGGATTGAACCTCATGCGGGCCACGGCCTGACCTATGACAATGTCACCGCCATCGCCGCCATTCCGCAATTGCGAGAACTCAATATCGGTCATTTCCTGATTGGCGAAGCGGTGTTCGACGGGCTGGCCGATGCCATTGCCCGGATGCGTTCGTTGATGGATGTCGCCAGATAGCATGAAGCGATGAAGGTGCAGCGATGATTGTCGGCCTAGGTTCCGATCTTTGCAATATCGAACGGATTCAGCATTCGCTGGACCGGTTCGGCGACCGCTTCACCCGGCGCGTCTTTACGCCGCAAGAAGTCACCAAGGCGGAACGCCGGCCCTTCACCCGTGCAGGCACCTATGCCAAGCGCTTTGCCGCGAAAGAGGCCTTTTCCAAGGCCGTCGGCACCGGCTTCAAACGCGGCGTATTCATGAAGGACATTGGCGTCATCAACCTGCCCTCTGGCGCGCCGACATTGGCGCTTTCGGGCGGTGCGCTCGCCCGATTGCAGGAACTGACGCCCGAGGGCCATGAAATGCGCGTGCATCTGACGCTGACGGATGATCATCCTTGGGCGCAGGCTTTTGTCATTTTAGAGGCCTTGCCCATCACGACTGCACCCGACGCCGCATGAATAGCCCCGCAGCGGGCGACAAGAGCCTGTCCACAAATATTCGGCATGAGTTGTTCAGCCTCGCCATATTATTGCTGGCGGTGCTCGGCTTTCACAGCCTGATTGCCAAGCCTTTCTATATACCCTCCGAATCGATGCTGCCGACCTTGCGCGTCGGCGATCGGCTCGTGGTGAGCAAATATCCCTATGGCTGGTCCTATGTGTCGCCCAGCCTCGATATATTGCCGTTCATCAACGGGCGGCTGTTCAACCATCTACCTGAACGCGGCGACATCGTGATTGTGCGCCCCAAGGACCAATCGGTAGATTATATCAAGCGCGTGGTAGGTTTACCCGGCGATCGGCTGGCGATGCGGCGCGGCATATTGATTATCAATGGCGTCCCGGTGCGGCGCGAGGCAGCCCCCGATGCGATGATCCCGGTCGATGCCAACAGCCGCTGCGACAAGCCGCCATATATCCAACGCCGCGTCACAGGGGATGATGGGCGGCGTTATTGCCGCCTGCCGATGATGCGCGAGACCCTGCCCAATGGGGTCAGCTATGAAACGCTCGATCTGATGGCCCGCGAGACCGATGACGTGATGCCGATCACTATCGGGCCGGATGAATTATATCTGCTCGGCGACAATCGCGATGATTCGGCGGATAGCCGGATCGATGCCGAACATCATGGCCTTGGTGGACCAGTGCGTATGGAAAGCATTGGCGGTCGGGCGGAGTTCATCACCTTTTCGCTGGATGGCTCCAGCAGCTATTGGGATGTCAAGACATGGACATCCGCGCTACGCCGGGAACGCAGCTTTATGTCGTTGCGCCCCGAAAAGACGGATGAATGAGCAGGATCATGACGATCTGAGCGTTGTATTATGGTGACACCAACGAGTGGTTTCGGGTGAATCTACCGCCACCCCCTTTCGACTTTAGCCCAATATGCAGATAAAATAGGGTTCATCCCCTTTTCCCTGCGCCCGGTGCTTGCTATGGGCTTCGCCCGACTCTTCGCATCTGCAATATTGGGGAATTCGCCATGACGGCCATCGGACAAGACACGCTCGGCACCCGCACCACTTTGACCGCTGGCGGTCAATCTGTGGATTATTTCTCGCTCGCCAAGGCAGCGGACAAATTGGGTGACGTTTCCCGCCTTCCCTTCTCGATGAAGGTGCTGCTCGAAAATCTGCTCCGTTTCGAAGATGGCGGTTTCACCGTGTCGGTTGAAGATGTGCAGGCGCTCGTCGATTGGCAGAAGACCCGTAAGTCGGACCGTGAAATCCAGTATCGCCCGGCCCGCGTGCTGTTGCAGGATTTCACCGGCGTGCCATGCGTCGTTGATCTCGCCGCGATGCGCGATGCGATTGCCAAGCTTGGTGGCGACACCAGCAAGATCAACCCATTGGTGCCGGTCCATCTCGTCATCGACCACTCGGTCATGGTCGATGAATTCGGCCACCCCAAGGCGTTCGAACAGAATGTCGAAATCGAATATTATCGCAATGGCGAACGTTATGACTTCCTGAAATGGGGTTCAAAGTCGCTCGACAATTTCAAGGCCGTACCGCCGGGGACCGGCATCTGCCATCAGGTCAACCTCGAACATATCGCACAGGCCGTGTGGAAGAGCACCGCGCAGGACGGCAAGACGATTGCCTATCCTGACACCTGCGTCGGCACCGACAGCCACACGACGATGATCAACGGCTTGGGCGTGCTTGGTTGGGGCGTGGGCGGCATCGAGGCAGAAGCCGCGATGCTCGGCCAGCCGGTTTCGATGCTGATCCCGGAAGTCGTCGGCTTCAAGCTCACTGGCAAACTGGCGGAGGGCGTCACCGCCACCGATCTCGTGCTCACCGCCACCCAGATGCTGCGCGCCAAGGGCGTGGTTGGCCGCTTCGTCGAATATTTCGGCCCGGGCCTCGACAGCCTGACCCTCGCCGACCGTGCGACGCTTGCCAATATGGCGCCGGAATATGGCGCGACCTGTGGCTTCTTCGGGATCGACGAAAAGACCCTTGATTACATGCGCCTGACGGGCCGTGACGAAGACCAGATCGCCCTGACCGAAGCCTATGCCAAGGCGCAGGGTCTGTGGCGCTTCGCCGATGCTGCCGATCCGGTGTTCACCGACACGCTCGAACTCGACATGGGTAGCGTTGTTCCGTCGCTCGCAGGTCCGAAGCGTCCGCAGGATAAGGTCGCCCTCACCCAGGTCGACGATGTGTTCAACGCCGACCTCGCCAAGCTCTACAAGCATGACGGTTTCAAGCGCGTCGCCGTCGAAGGCGCAGCGCATGACATCGGCGATGGCGACGTCGTGATTGCCGCGATCACCAGCTGCACCNNCACCAACACCTCCAACCCGGGCGTGATGGTTGCCGCCGGTCTCGTCGCGAAAAAGGCGAACGAACTCGGCCTGAAGCCGAAGCCTTGGGTCAAGACCTCGCTTGCACCGGGTTCGCAGGTCGTCACCGA
>DITW01000071.1:0-42058 GCA_002422945.1 Sphingomonadales bacterium UBA6174
AGAACGGCCAGAAATACCATTCAGGGACGATATGCGCAGGAGTCGACATCGGATTTGCCGGAATATAATTGTCCGGGTGGCCGAGGAAGTTCGGGGCAAAGAACAGCAGGATCGCAAAGACGATCAGGAATACGCCCAGCCCGAAGCCATCCTTGGCGGTGTAATAAGGGTGGAACGGAACGGTGTCTTGTTCCGTCTTCACTTCAACGCCGGTCGGGTNNGCAGCGCCCAGATGTGCAGGATGATGACACCTGCAATCACGAACGGCAGCAGATAGTGCAGCGAGAAGAAGCGGTTCAGCGCGGCGTTGTCCGGGGCGAAGCCGCCGAGCAACCAAGTCTGGATCGGTTCGCCAACGAGCGGGATGGCGCCGAACAGGCCGGTGATGACCTTAGCGCCCCAGAAGCTCATCTGGCCCCATGGCAACACATAGCCCATGAAGGCGGTCGCCATCATCAGCAGGAAGATCACAAGACCAAGCAGCCAGACCATTTCACGCGGTGCCTTGTAGGAACCATAAAACAGGCCGCGGAAAATATGGAGATAGACCACGATGAAGAACATCGAGGCCCCGTTGGCGTGACCATAACGGATCAGCCAGCCGGAATTCACATCGCGCATGATATGTTCGACCGAGTCGAACGCAACGCCGCCATTGGCAGCATAATGCATGGCGAGAATGATGCCGGTGATGATCTGGATGGCCAGCGCCGCGCCCGAAAGCACGCCGAAGTTCCAGAAATAGTTGAGGTTGCGCGGGACCGGATAGCCACCACCAACAGCGTTAAAGACGAAACGCGGGAGGGGCAGGCGGCTGTCCAGCCACTGCATCAGCGGATTTTGCGGCTTATATTGCTCAGCCCAGGGGAAGCTCATGATCGTTTACCTCAACCAATCTGGACGACAGTGTCGGATGTGAAGGAATATTCCGGCACCTCGAGATTCTTCGGAGCCGGACCTTTGCGGATACGCGCAGCGGTGTCGTAGTACGAACCATGGCATGGGCAGAAATAGCCGCCAAATTCGCCCTTGACCTCACCCTCGCCAGCGCCAAGCGGCACGCAACCCAAATGGGTGCACACGCCCTTGGTGATGAGCCAGTTCCGCTTGCCTTCCTTAGTACGCTCTTCAAGCGTCTGAGGATCGCGCAGCGTCGCGACGTCGACCTTTTCAGCGGCGGCAATTTCTGCAGCCGTCAGGTTGCGGATGAACACGGGCTGCTTGCGCCACATGGTCTTGATAGCCTGGCCAGGCTGGATCGCGGAAATATCGACCTCGATCGATGCCATCGCGAGCACGTCGGCGCTTGGATTCATCTGGTTGACCAGCGGGATCAGCACGGTGCCGGCACCTACACCGGCGAAGCTCACTGCGGCGATGTTAATGAAGTCGCGGCGACGGACGCCTGCTTCATTGATGCCAGCATTTTCTGCACTTTGTTCTAGCGTTGCCATCAAAACGGCCCTCGGTTCGTCAAGAATATCGAACTGCTGAACGAAGCGAATGTGGCAAACAACTTGCCGCCTCAAACCCCCCGATCATGCTCCTACACCCCGTATAACCCCGGTGCAGTTGGTCGGCCTGATAGCCCCACATGCAAGGATTGCCAATAGTTTTTAACCCCCTTGAGTGTCGCGACAAAACCCGCCAAAGCACCCGGCCATGCGACTAGCGGTTTATCAACCAGAGATTCCGGGGAATCTTGGGGCATTATTGCGCCTCTCAGCGTGCCTTAACGTGGGCGTCGATATTATCGAGCCTTGCGGATTTCCCTTTTCCGACAAGGCGCTACGTCGGTCCGCAATGGATTATATCGATGCAGTCGATTATCAACGCCATGCGGATTGGGCGCATTTTCGTGCAAATCGTCCCGGGCGCTTGGTGTTGATGACGACCAAGGGATCCGAGTCACTTTTTGATGTGACGTTCGCGCCGGACGATATTTTATTGATGGGTTCAGAGAGCGCGGGCGTGCCCGACGAGGTGCATGCGTCAGCAGATCTGCGTATCCGGATTCCCATCCGGGCGGATTGCCGTTCGCTCAATATTTCGGTTGCCGCGGGCATCGCCCTGTCGGAAGCATTGCGCCAGACAAGAGGATTTCCAGATGCTGACACTTGATCACGAGCAACAGGCAGCACGGACCTGGTTCGAATCCTTGCGCGACCGGATCTGCGCATCATTCGAGGCGATTGAGCGCGATATGGGATCGGATGCCCGTTTTGCATACACCCCTTGGAATCGCGATAATGACCCGCAAGGCCATGGCGGCGGCGGCGTGCAGGGCGTGATGAAGGGCAAGGTCTTTGAAAAGGTCGGGGTCAATGTATCGACTGTCGGCGGTGCATTCGCTCCCGAATTTGCCAAGACCATCCATGGTGCGGCCGATAGCCCTGAATTTTTTGCAACGGGCATCAGCCTTGTTGCGCATATGGCCAATCCGCATGTGCCGGCGGTGCATATGAACACCCGATTCCTGTGCACGACCAAGCGCTGGTTCGGGGGGGGCGCCGACCTCAATCCGCCGATTCCTTATGGCGAGGATACTGATGATTTTCATGCACGGCTGAAATTGTCCTGCGATGCCCATGATCCGGACTATTATCCTCGCTTCGAGAAATGGGCGGATGAATATTTCTACATTCCGCATCGCCAATGCCATCGCGGCGTCGGTGGGATATTTTACGATCATCTCGAAGGCGATTTCGACGCGAACCTTGCCTTTACCCGCGATGTTGGTGAGGCATTTTTGGATATTTTCCCGAAGCTCGTGCGGCGGCGGATGGAGATGCCCTTCACGACGGAAGAAAAGCATCGCCAATTGGTCTGGCGCGGTCGTTATGCCGAGTTCAACCTTGTATATGACCGTGGCACGTTGTTCGGCCTGAAGACCGGGGGCAATATCGACGCCATTTTGATGAGCCTGCCGCCTGAAGTCATCTGGGAATGACGCGATGACGCTGCAACCGGTGCAACCGGGTGAATTGGCGGCGGTTGTCACTTATCTGGAGATGCGCGGCCGTCCAAGGCCGCAGCCCTTGCAGCCGATGCCGTTTCGCTTGCAGCGTTGGGATGCGCCGGAGCGAGACCGCTATCGCGCGTTGTTTCGGCGGATTGGTGCGCCTTGGCTCTGGTTTGCGCGACTCGCCCTGCTGGACGAGGCACTGGATGCGATTATCGCCGATCCTTTGGTCGAGATTTATGCGCTGAGTGATCGGCATGGGATCGAGATTGGTTTGGTCGAACTCGATTTCCGGGCGGCGGGCGGTTGTGAGATCGCCTATTTTGGCCTGATACCGGAATTGACGGGCAAGGGACTAGGGCGCTGGTTGATGCAGCATGCGCTGGGCCTTGCATGGCGCAAGGGGGTGACGATGGTGCATGTGCATAGCTGCACGCTAGACCATCCGTCCGCGCTCAATTTCTACCTCAAATCCGGATTTGTGCCGGTCCGCCAAGCGGTCGAGATATTTGCGGACCCCCGGTTGATCGGGCTGTTGCCGGAAGAATGCGCGCCTCAGATCCCGTTGTTGCGGGTGGAAAGCCGCTGATAAATGCTGGCCAGTAGGATCGTGAAGCTGGCGAAGAAGACTGAGACATAAAAGGTGATCAGCAGCCTTGTCAGGGTTTCGCCAAAGGCCGGATCGCCGATCAATTTGCCAAGCAGCATGAACATCGAGCCAAAAACAGCGGTCAAGGTGAACAGCATGAACAGATAGACGAAAAAGCCCGCCATCATGATGAGGGCAATTCGCCAGCTATGTCCCTTGGTCATGGCGATGCCGCGCTTGATGGCCTTGATCGACGATTCTTGGGGATGGCGAGCGACAAGCGCACTTGATGCGAGCGAAAGGCGTGCGCCAAGGTAAATGGTGAGCGGCATGCCGAAGACCATTGCCTCAATCACGGCGGCTTCCGGTCCGCTGCCTAGCGTCAGCATCAAGGCGACCCCCAAGGCCGACAGAGCGAAGATCAACAAGATCAGGGTAGCAAACAGCACAAGCAGCAAGGGGATGATGTGCCGCAGGCCGCAGCGCAGCGCCTCGCCCACGCTTAAGCCCGGGAACAGACGCAGGGCGGAAAGGGCGAGCGTGCCTATCCCAGTCATGAATCCAACAGGAATCAGCCACCACAACCAAAGCCCCGGGGGCAATTGTCCATCAGCGCTGATCGGCGGGATCACCAGCCCCAGCAACAGCACCGCCAAGCCCATCGTGCCGACGGCGACAGGCAGAATGAGGCGATATTCTCGGCGGATAAAGGCCATGGAGTCATCAAACGCGGGGTTGAGATCCATCCCACCTCTTTCCTTCTTTGGTTGCGAATGCTTGGTTTATCGATGCCGGTTCCTTATAGACCGAGCATGATCCAAGGCCATCCCGAAATTGAATGGCGTGTTACGTCTGGGCAAATGCCCTATCAAGAGGCGCTTGCCGAGATGGAGGCGCGCGCCGCCGCTATTCGCGAGGGCAGCGCGCGTGAACTGATCTGGCTGCTGGAGCATCCGCCCCTGTATACCGCTGGCACAAGCGCCAATCCGGCGGAATTGCTGGAGCCAGAGCGTTTTCCGGTGTTCGTGGCGGGGCGCGGCGGGAAATATACCTACCATGGGCCGGGCCAGCGCATCGTGTATATTCTGCTCGATCTAGAAAAGCGCGGCAAGGATGTGCGCCGGTTTGTGCATTCGGTTGAAGCATGGGTGATCGACGTGCTGGATCGGTTCGGCATTGCCGCATTTCGCGCGCCGGGCCGGGTCGGCATCTGGACGATGGATGCGGGGCAGGAGGCTAAAATTGGCGCGATTGGCGTGCGGGTGCGCCGATGGGTCAGCTTTCATGGCCTATCGCTCAACATACATCCCGATTTATCCCATTTTGGCGGTATCGTGCCTTGTGGATTGCCGGAATTTGCCGTCACCAGCATGGCGCGGCTGGGCCGGGATTCGGGGCTTGAAGACGTCGACCGGGCGTTTGCAGAGACGGCGGCGACATTTCTCGACAGGCTTGAGCGACCATGCGGCAGCGTGTAAAAAGACTACAGGACCAATGGAGTTCCGCGAGCATGAGATCATTTCGTCCGTTCGTCCGTTTAGCTGCCATGGCCTTATTCGTGGCGCTGGCAGGCTGCGGTGGCAGTGAGCCGGTGTCCGATATTCCGAACAGCCAGATGATCGATGTCAATGCGGTGGATCTCGATCCCGGTACGATGGGCGATGCGTCGGCGGTGGAGGCAATGGGTCGGGCCGATGCGGATATGACGGGCGTTGCGCCCGTCATTGCCAAGCCCGCGACGTTATTGACTGACAATGCTGTTAATAGCGCGCAAGCTGACAAGGTTGAGGACCAGACAGCTTCGGTTCAGGCATCTGGTGCTAAGGGCGCTGGCGAAGACGGGAATGCTGCTGGCCCGCAATGAGATGAACATTGGTATATCGCCGAGAAAGAGAGTGGAGATGAGACGCTGCAAACTTGATCGACGGATGGGAATAGGTCTGGCTGTGGCGATAGGCATGCAGATGGCGTATGCGACGCCCGCATCCTCGCAGGTATTTTGGTATCCGCCGCAATTTGACGCTGGCCCGATTTCGGGCGGCGATAGCGTGGCGGGTTTGCCCTTGCCGCAAGCCACTCAGGCGGAGTTGGACGCTGGTCTTGTCTGGAATCTTCGGTCCGGGCTTAATGTGGCGGCACTTAAATGCCAGCAATGGTCCGGCTTGCGGCTGATCGATAATTATAATGATGTGCTGGTCCAGCATAAGGTGGAATTGGCCAAGGCCTATACCACCTTGGGTCATTATTTTGTTCGTGTGAACAAGGTTGGCGGGCAGCGGAAATTCGACGATTATTCGACCCGGACCTATAATGGTTTTTCGACCGCCAATGGCCAGCGCAGCTTTTGCCATGTGGCGGGCAAGGTCGGTCGCGAGGTTGTGGCTGCGCCCAAGGGCATGTTCCTTGCGGTGGCGCGGGAGCAATTGCGCGAGTTGAGGATCAGCCTGCAGGGTTATTCCGATCCGTTCATCATGGGCAGTGACCCTCGTCGCTTATTGGTGGCTTTGCCACGGTTGGAGCAAAGATGTTGGAAGGGCATCAAGTACAATGAAAAGAAGTGCGGCTGAATAACCACCGCATGCTCCTAAACTTTGCCAGACCGATTTGAAAATTGGGCCAGTCGTCGCTATATATGATGTCCGGGCTCCTGATGTGACCGGATGGAGGTCAAGTGACGGAAATTATCATCTTCGCCATGGTGGCACTGTTTGTTGGTCTGCGCCTGTATAGCGTGCTGGGTCAGCGCACGGGTCATGAACAGCAGCCAATGGCCGATATGGCGGATGCCGCGCCGCTGTCGAAGGTCGGTTTGCCGCCAGAGGCGCGTGATTCCTCGGGTAATGCGGAACCGGGTTTCCTTGGGCATATCGGGCCATCTGCGGTCGATGGGCTGCGGGCGATTGTCTCCGCGGATCAGCGCTTTGATAGCGTGCATTTTCTTGAAGGCGCACGGGCTGCTTATGGCATGATCCTTGATGCCTTCTGGCGTGGCGACGAACGAGCGCTGGCTGAATTGGCAAATGCTGATGTGTGTCATTCATTCTCTGAGGCGATTCGCGCACGTGAGGCCGATGGTCTGACGCTCGACAACAGATTGGTGCGGATCGACCGCGCAGTGATCGAAGCTGCAACGATTGAAAACCGCATCGCCCGGATTACTGTGCATTTCGAGGCGGACATTGCCGGTGTCACCCGTGATCGCGATGGCAATATTGTTGCCGGGTCGCTCAGCGATGCCGTGCCGACCCATGATCTTTGGACGTTTAGCCGCAATGTCCGCGATAGCGATCCCAATTGGATGCTCGTTGAAACTGACGAAGCGGCCTGATTTGTGCGGCGTGTGGTTTTGGGACGGCGAATTCTATTTGGCCTGATGGCGGCCATGCTGTTGTCGGCATGCGCGGGGACGATTGTCCCTGCGTCATCGGGCAAAAAGGCACCAATAGACAAAAGGGCGGAACCTAAGGGGGCTGCAACCGCATCGCGATCCAAGCCTGCCGCACCAAAAATGCAAAACGTGCCAATGCCTGCGCCAGTTGTGATGCCGAAGGAAAACGCGCGTTCCACTGGGGTACGACCCGGACCGCCGGTTACATCGCTTGCGATCACGGATCGGGATGCGCGTTCGGCATTGACGGCTTTTCGTTTGAGTTGCCCATCGCTGACCCGGCGCACCGATACATCCGGCCTGACCCAGCCTGGGGATTGGCGGCCAGCGTGCGCCGCTGCCTCTGGTTGGTCCGATGGCGATGCCCGAGCCTTTTTTGTCCGCTATTTCGAATCGGCGATTATTGGCGACGGCAATGCGTTTGCGACCGGCTATTACGAGCCTGAAATCGCGGGATCGCGGGTGCGCGCGCCGGGCTATGGCGTGCCGATCTATCGTCGCCCGCCGGACCTTGTTGATCTCGATCTGGGTCAGTTTTCGGACAGTTTGAAGGGAAAGAAGATTCGCGGGCGTGTGTCAGGCGGCACATTCGTTCCTTATGCGGATCGGGCGGAAATTGTGGGCGGCGCGCTTGCCGGTCGTAATCTGGAGATTGCTTGGGCCGCAGATGAAGTAGAGTTTTTCTTCTTGCAGGTGCAAGGATCGGGGCGTTTACGCCTGCCAGATGGTTCGGTCATGCGGATTGGTTATGAAAGCCAGAATGGCCGTGATTATTCTGGTATTGGCAAGCTGATGAAGGATCGGGGCCTGTTGGGACCGGGTCAATCAAGCATGCAGGGCATTGTAGCCTGGCTGCGCGCGCATCCGGAAGAGGGGCGCGCGATCATGAACGAAAATCGCAGCTTTGTTTTCTTCCGTGAAGTGACGGGGGCGGGACCATTGGGCGCGCTCGGCGTGCAGGTCGTTGGTCGTGCATCCTTGGCGGCTGACCCAGCCTTTGTGCCACTCGGCGCGCCGGTGTGGCTGTGGCTGGACCGTCAGGAGGCATCTGGGCTTTGGGTAGCGATGGATACCGGCGGGGCGATCAAGGGGCCGAATCGCGTTGATACTTTTTGGGGCGCAGGTCTTGATGCCGAGCAAATCGCGGGCGGCATGTCAGGGCGTGGTCAGGCGCAATTGTTGCTGCCTATCGGCACGCTGGCGCGTCTGACCGCTGGAATGGCAACAAAAGATGCGTCGGCTCAGCGCTGAAGAACAGGAAGATTGGGCGCGTCTGGCCCAATCTGTGCGGCCAATCCATCCGCGCACGGCGCCACGGCTTTCGCCTTTGGTCATTTCCAATAAGCCTGCGCAGTCACAGCCAGCGCCACCAAAGATAATGGCGCCAAAAGTAAAAGGCCGGGTGCCGCTTGATCGCGCGCCCGTGCCCGCTCCCAAGTCGCCAGCCCCTGTGATCGCCAACACGCTTGATGGGAGCTGGGATCGTCGTCTTGGAACGGGACGCGCGATTCCCGATCAGGTGATTGATCTGCATGGCCATACGCTCGATTCGGCGTGGAGCTATCTTGACCATGGGCTTGAGCGCGCGATCCGCCATCATGCGCGGACAGTGTTGCTGATCACGGGCAAGTCACGCAATGCCGAGCGCTTAGGTAATGAACGGCGTGGCATCATCCGGGCGAAGATCGGTGACTGGTTAGCAGGTTCTCGCTTTGCCGATCGGATTGCTGCCGTGCGCAATGCCCATCCCCGCCATGGTGGCGATGGCGCCTTATATGTCATTATGCGGCGAGGCCGAGACGGTTGATTGCCTTAGGGTTTGGAACGCGATGGCCGGAGTGCGTCGAGCGGGTGGACTGCCCGCACATTGGGCGCGAAGCCTCCAAGCGATGGGTTGACCAGCGACCAGCGAATCGGGCGGAACAGCGGGATGAACGGCAAATTTTCAACATAAGAGGTGGCAGCCTCTTGCAGGGCATCGCTACGCGCCTGTGATGTCGCGGCATTACGGGCTTCGATCATCTTATTATCGGCGAAATGGTCGCAAATTTTCATCGGCGTGCAGGCGAACTGGCGGAGATACCATCCGGCGGTATCGGTGGGAGTCACTGCGTCGATGAGCCAGAGATCGGCATCCGCCATATTGCTGCGCTGGATTTCGACGCCGATTTGCGCCCATTGTTGGCGTAGCAATTTGAACAGCAGGTCACTGCCATGGCCATTGGGCAGGGCGATATGCAATGTCGGGATGATGTTGCCGGCCTTGGCCCATTCGGCGACCTGCGCCTTTGCAAACATTTGCCGTTCATCCTGTGAAAAATTGCTCCATTGATAGGGTGGCGCAGTCTGCAAGTCGGGCAAATGTTGCGGCAGAAGTGCGTCTTGTGCAAACTCCGTGGGCAAGTCCATCGCGCGCAATAAAGCCTTTCGGTCGATCGCCATGGCCAAGGATCGGCGGATCGAAGGTTCTTGCAGCATCGCCTCTTTATTGCCGATCACTAAACCATATAGGCCATTGGCGGGATCGATCTGCACCTGACGGGCGTTGATCCGCGCGGCGGAAATCAAAGGCCAATCCGTTAACCGTCCACCCAGCACTAATTGGGTCCAGCCACGGGCGAATCGCGTGACGGCGCGGGATGCTGTTTCCGCGCGGATCGTCATAGCAGGCTGGAAGCGTTCGGCACCCTCCGGCACGACTACGCTATCCAGCCTGACGGGCGACAATTGCCAGCCATGGATTGTCCTGGCCGTGACTTTTAACGGGCCGGTGCCGATGGTGCTGCGTTTGAACAACAACGCGGCTTCTGGCTGCGCGAGCATATTCAGCAAATCGGGTCTCGCGGCCTTTAACCGGATTTCGATAACCTGAGGGGTCACAGCCCGGATCGATTCGACGGTATCAAATTGTGGCGAGAGGCGATTGCGGGGATTGTGCAGCAAGGCCTTGCGTAGCCGATCGGCAATGGCCTCTGCCGTCAACCACGCAGGGCGTGCGCTGTCTTCATCACCATCGGTTAGGCGGAAGATGAGGCTGCGACCCTCATCGACCACCGCCCATCGGCTGGCCAGTCCGGCCTGAATCTGGCCGGTGGCATCAAAACGTACCAGCCCCTGCGATGTGGCGGAAAGCAAAACGGATTGCGTATCGTTGAGTGGAGTGGTGACGGGGTCTGCGATCGCCAATTTCTTGCCAATCAGAGTCGCATCGAGTCGATCATGCCTTTTGTCGCCGCATGATGCCAGCAGCGCCAGCAGGGATAGGGTGCATGCGAGGGCGGTCGGCTTCATCATCTATGGGCGTTTCCGACGGTCAGGCTGAGGGTGCGGCTGGGATGAACATTGATCGGATTATCCTGCCATCCGATGACGCGTGGGGCAACCAATGCGCGGGCAGCATTGTGATAAATGGTGATAATCGGCGCATCGAATATCAGTTGTTGTTCGGCAAGCCGCATCATGTGTGCGCGTTGGGTAGGGTTGGCGGTATTCAGCGCCCGATCCAGCGCGGCATCGAAGGCGGGACTGTGATAGCCTGCGTAGTTCAATGCGGTGGCACTGGAATGATGAACCATCAGCATGTTTTCCGGCGTTGGCATGTCGGCGACCCATCCAGCCCGCGCGATCTGAAAATCGCCGCGCCGCATGGCGGCGAAATGCAGGCTCGCCTCACTGTTGAACAGAGAAATTTCGACCCCCAGCGGCGCCCACATGGCAGCTACCGCCGTCGCGATACGTCGATGATCGCGATCACTGTTGAAGCGCAAGGTCGCGCGTAGAGGGTGTGCAGGACCATAGCCCGCCTGCGCCAACAGGTCGCGGGCCGTGGCCTGCCGTTTGGCCATCGGCCAATTTTCCCAATCGGGCTTGAGCAGCGGCAGGCCAAGGCCGAGGGGCAGGATGCCCCATGCGGGCTTTACCCCGGCGCGTATCAGTCGATGGGCGATCCAGTCACGGTCGACAGTCATCGAGAGCGCGCGGCGCACCCGGACATCGTCAAATGGCGGCTGACGGGTATTGAGCGTGAGATAATAGGTTGCGATCATTGGCGAGGTATGGACTGATTTACCAAGGCTTTTCACCAGATCATCGAAACGAGAAGGCGGAAAATCGGCGGTTGTATCTGCCTGTCCGGTCTGAAAACGCCGCAATGCCGTCAATTTGTCGGCCACGGGCAGCCAGCGGATATAAGGCACCTGTGGTTTACCACCATGCCAAGAGGGATTGGGTTCTAGCAGCATATGGTCGTTCAACTGCCAATCGCGGAGGCGATAGGCGCCAGACGTGACCAATGGCCGTTCGCTCGTCCAAAGATCTGCCCGAGCGGCGATGCGGTGTATGGGCAGGGCTGCCATCGCCGGTTGCGCCATCAGATCAGGCAGTGATGGGTCCGGACGGCGTAACTGGACCTTGATCAGATCGGATTGTGTCGCGACCACATTGGCGATGCCGTCGAACAACTCCCGTGTTGGGGTGGCGGTGGCAGGCGCGCGCAGGCGTTGAAAAACCTGTGCAAAGATGGGGGCGGTGATCGGGGTGCCATCTGAGAAGCGCGCATTTGGGCGCAGTTTGAACGACCAGATCAATCCATCTGGCGATACTGTCCATGCGCACGCGATGCCGGGTTCGATTTCACCCTTGCCGTTGAAGCGAGTGAGGCCCTCGAACAGATCCATTGCGACCCGACTGGATGCGACGTCGGATATTTTCTGCGGGTCGAGGCTTTTGGCGTCATCTTCCGATAAGCGGAACAATGTATCGGCAGGCAAGGTCTGGGGGGCGGTTGACCTCTCCGGCTTGCACGCCGCTAGCCCCAGCATGAAGAGCAGGCCAAGCGCAACCGCCCGAAATGTCATGCCGTGCGGAAGCCATTGGTGATGGGGTAGCGGCGGTCGCGGCCGAAATTGCGACGGCCCAGTTTGACGCCGGGAGGAGCTTGACGCCGCTTATATTCGGCAAGGCATAGCAAACGTTCCATTCGCGCCACCATTTCGCGGTCGAAACCGCGGTCAGCGACCTCATCGACCGACAGCTCTTCCTCAACTAGCGCATGGAGGACCGGATCCAGCACCTCATAGGGTGGAAGGCTATCCTCATCCTTCTGATCAGGGCGTAATTCGGCGCTGGGCGGCTTGGTGATGACGCTATCGGGCATGACCGGACCATCCGGCCCAAGGCCGAGCCGTGGCTTATGGGCGTTGCGCCAGCGGCTGACATCGAAAACGGTCAGCTTATAAGCGTCTTTTAGGACATTATAGCCGCCGGCCATATCGCCATAGATGGTGGCATAGCCGACCGACATCTCGCTTTTGTTACCGGTTGTCAGCAACATATGGCCAAATTTGTTGGACATCGCCATCAAGGTCACGCCCCGGATGCGGGACTGGATATTTTCTTCGGTCAAATCGGCATTTTTGCCGGCAAAAATATCGCCAAGCATATGGCCAAAGGCCTGAACGGCCGGTTGAATCGGGACGTTGTCGAGCCGACAGCCGAGCAATCTGGCGCATTCAGCCGCATCATCCAGCGATTCTTGAGAGGTGAAGCGGGAAGGGAGCATGACGCACCACACCCGGTCGGCCCCTAGCGCATCGACGGCGACAGCAGCGGAAAGGGCCGAATCAATTCCGCCGGACAGGCCAAGGACGACGCCGGGGAAGCGATTGACGTTCACATAGTCCCGCAAGCCGATCATCATCGCATGATAAATATCGGCCGGTGCCGGATCGAGTTGTGCAATGGGACCGGTGCTGCACACCCAGCCATTAGCTGTGCGCTGCCAGATTGTGGAAACGACGGCCTCTTCCCAGTCGGGCAATTGTACGGCGATACTGCCATCTTTGTTGGTGATGAAGGAGGAGCCATCGAACACGACTTCATCCTGTCCGCCAACGCGGTTGAGATAGGCAAGTGGCAGGCCGCTTTGGCGCACCCGATCCGCAACGAGTTCCCGGCGCAGATCGTCCTTGTCGATTTCATAGGGGCTGCCGTTCGGGACGAGCAGCAATTCCGCGCCTTGCTGGCGCAGATGATCGATCACATCGGGTGTCCAGATGTCTTCGCAGATGGGCAGGCCGAGCTTTATGCCCCGGAATTCAACCGGTTCCGGCAAGGGGCCGGGTTCGAAAAGACGCTTTTCATCGAAGGTGCCGTAATTGGGCAATTGATGCTTGATGCGGATGGCCGCGATTTTCCCGCCATCAAGCAAGCATAATATATTGTGTAGCCGTCCTTCATCCATCATCACCGAACCGACCAGCATGGCCGGACCGCCATCTGCGGTATCCTGTGCCAGTTCGCCCATCATCCTTTCGGCTCGGGCGATCAGCGCGGGTTTCATCACCAGATCTTCCGGCGGATAGCCAATTAGCTGCATTTCCGGATAGAGGATGAGGTCCGCCCCTTCATGGGCGCGACGGATGTTGCGAATCGCTTCCACATTGGCCGCGAGGTCGCCAACGCGCTGTGAAAGTTGTGCAAGCACGATATTAAGCTGCTGTGTCATTACAAAAGCTTTAGCATTTACGCGCAAGCGGGCAACCACCCCCTTTCCCCCGGCGGCCATGATGGCTAAGGAGACCCCCAATAATCCGCGCGGGGACATTGAATATGAAACTTCTCACCGGCAATTCCAATCAGCCGTTGGCCAAGGCAATCAGCGAGTATCTCGAAATTCCGCTGACCGATGCATCGGTTCGTCGCTTCGCCGATGAAGAGGTGTTTGTCGAAATTCACGAAAATGTGCGTGGTGAGGATGTGTTCGTCCTGCAGTCGACGGCCTATCCGGCCAATGACAATTTGATGGAATTGTTGATCTGTATCGATGCCCTCAAGCGGGCATCGGCGCGACGCATCACGGCGGTGCTGCCCTATTTCGGCTATGCGCGCCAAGACCGGAAACCGGGGCCGCGCGCGCCGATTTCCGCCAAGCTGGTCGCCAATCTGATCACGGTGGCAGGTGCCGATCGCGTCCTTTCGGTCGATCTGCATGCTGGTCAGATTCAGGGCTTCTTTGATATCCCGACCGACAATCTTTATGCTGCCCCAGTGATGGCGGCGGACATTGAGGCGCGTTTCGGCAGCCGCAATATCATGGTCGTTTCACCTGACGTTGGCGGCGTGGTCCGCGCCCGTGCGCTGGCCAAGCGGCTCAACAATGCGCCGCTGGCGATTGTCGACAAGCGGCGCGAGCGGGCTGGCGAATCGGAGGTGATGAACATCATCGGTGATGTGGCAGGCCGATTCTGCATTCTGATCGATGACATTGTCGATTCGGCGGGGACATTGTGTAATGCCGCTGCCGCATTGAAGGCGGCTGGTGCAGAGGAAGTCGTGGCTTATTGCACCCATGGCGTTCTTTCTGGCGCTGCGGTTGCCCGTGTGACGGGCTCACAGTTGAGCGAATTGGTGATTACCGATACGATTGGTGCCAATGCGAAAGTCGCGGACGCATCTAATATCCGCCATTTGACGATTGCCCCATTATTGGGTGAAGCGATCAAGCGTATTGCCGATGAAACATCGGTGTCGAGCCTGTTCGACTGATCGTTATATGATGCAGCCAGCCCAATTCGACGCCTATCTGGTCCGACTTGGGCTGGGGCATTTGCCGAAGGCGAATGAGGAAGGGTTGGCCGTTCTCCAGCGCGCCCATCGTCTGGCGATTCCTTTCGAGAATTTCGACATCCATTTGGGGCGCGGTATCAGCATCGCTCTTGATCGGGTGGTCGACAAGCTCGTGTGCAGCAAGCGCGGCGGTTATTGCTTTGAACATAACGCCCTTTTTTCGGCAGCTTTGACGGTATTGGGCTTCAATGTGCAGCCAGTACTGGCGCGGGTCTGGTTGGTGAGCGCGCCTGGTGTTGTGCCACCCCGGACCCATGTCCTGTCGCTCGTGACGTTGGGGGACCGGCAGTGGATCGCGGATGCGGGCTTTGGCGGTGGCTATGCTCCGCCCATACCGCTTGAAACCGACCGCGAAGTTGAAGGACCTGATGGCGGACGTCACCGGTTGGTGCTGGATAGCAATCATGGCTGGATGTTGGAGCGTGAAGGCAGCGATGGCTGGCGACCGCAGTTCAGTTTTGCCCTAGATGCCGTTTATGACAGTGACCTTGTAATGAGCAATCATTGGACATCGACATCGCCTGATTCGCGCTTTGTGCGCCATCGTATCGCCAGTATGGTGCTGCCCCATGGCATGGCGGCATTACAGGATCGCCGGTACACGCGGTCGAGCTTGACCGATAAGGTCGATAGCGAAATTACCAGCGCTCGCATGCTGCAGATGCGGTTGAGCCTCGTCTTTGGCATTGATCTTCAGCACGACGAGATTGCGGCGCTCAATCTTTTTTAACGGCCCCGATGGGGGGGAAGTGATATGATCAACCCCATTTCCCCATCGGACCGATGATTTGGTTTATGCCTTCGCCTTGCCAGCCCGCTTGGCTGGTTTTGCTGTGTCGGAGATTGGTTTAGCTGCGATGGGTGATGCACTGACCGGTATTGCGGTCAATGTTGTATCGCTCTTCGACGCTGCAGCTGTTGCCTTAGCTTCATGACTGGCGATCCATTCTTCCACAACCGGCGCGATTTCTTCCCGCCAGCGGCGACCGTTGAAGATACCGTAATGACCAACATGCTCAGCAATCATGTATTTTTTCAGATCTTCTGGCAGGCTGGTTGAAATATTCAGCGCAGCCTTTGTCTGGCCGAGGCCAGAAATATCGTCATTTTCGCCCTCAATCGCAAGCAATGCTGTGCGCGCGATCGCCTTGGCGTCGACCAGCGTATCGCGGTGCATCAACTCACCCTTGGGTAGCTTGTGATTTTGGAAAACGACATCGACAGTCTGTAGATAGAATGCCGCATCCATGTCGCAGACTGAACGATATTCATCGTAAAATGCCTTGGTGGCGTCGGCGCTCTCATCGTCGCCCGCGACCAGATGCTTGAACATCTCCCAATGGCTCATCAAATGGTTACCAAGATTCATGGTCATGAAACCGGCTAGCTGCATGAATCCCGGATAGACGCGACGACCAGCACCGGCATAATTCTGCGGCACGGTCGCGACGACATTATGCTCGAACCAGCTAAGTGGGCGTTCGGTTGCGAGTTGATTGACTGCAGTCGGCGATTCGCGCGTGTCGATCGGACCACCCATCATTGTCATGGTGACCGGTGCGCAAGGGTCGTTGGCAGCGTTCATCAACGCAGTCGCGGCAAAAGCAGGTACGGTCGGCTGGCAAACGGCCAGCAAATGTGCGCCCGGTCCGATTTCTCGGACGAAGTCGATGACATAATCGATATAATCGTCGAGGTCGAAATTACCGTCCTTCAGCGATACATCCCGGGCATCGCGCCAGTCGGTGATGTAAACATCCTGCGTGAGCAGCAGGCGTTCAACCGTGCCGCGCAACAATGTCGCATAATGGCCCGACATCGGGGCTACGATCAGCAGACGGGGCTGGCCGGTGACGCCTTCTTTGCGGAAATGCTTAAGCTGGCCGAACGGCTTGCGCAGCACGATTTCTTCGGTAACGGCGACCGTCTTGCCATCCACCACAGTTTCCGTCAGCCCGAATGCTGGTTTACCACGCGGTGCCGCAGCATGGGCGAACACGTCAAGGCCAGAGGCGACCAATGGGCCCATTGCGGAGTAGCCAAACGGATTTGCCGGGTTTTGGAGCCATTGGGAGCCGATGTTAGCGATGGCGCTGGCACCCGCTAAAAGGTTCTTCTGAGCTTCGTAGGCAGTGTAAAGCATGTTGAAACGGCCCCAAAAACGCTGGAGGTAGATACCTCCTAGCTGCTACATTATTGATTGTATCATCTTACATTACCATCTTCGTTGCAATGCAGCATTGTCATTTCCAGCCTTTTTGTCAGGTAAGGTGGCACCCTGAATTGATTGAGCAATCTTGGGTTTTCTTAATTTTTATGTCAGAATGGTATATATGACGCGCCATTTGTTTATTTTTGGCTTGGGATTTTGCACTGGGCATTTGCGGCGTCACCTGCGTGATTCGAACTGGTCGATTGCTGCAACGCGGCGAAAGGCTGATGCCGATGCAATAGCGTTCGATGATCGTGATGCAGTCGAGCAGGCGCTGGCGCAGGCGACCCATATCATTTCCTCGGTGCCCCCTGCTGACGGAGAAGATCCGGTCTTGGCAAATTATGCTGAAGCTATCGCGCGTTCACAGGCCCGGTGGGTTGGTTATCTCTCTTCAACAGGCGTTTATGGTGATTGTGGCGGGGCGTGGGTCGATGAAGCTGCGCCAACCGGTCATGGTCGTCGTAAAGATCGCGCGCAGGCCGATGCGGACTGGCTCGCGCTTGATCCGCAGCGTGTGCGGTGTTTTCGTTTGCCAGGCATCTATGGCCCGGGCCGCTCCCCTATCGCGCGTGCGCGCGCTGGCCAGATCCAGTGCGTAGATGTGCCGGGTCAGGTATTCAGCAGGGTGCATGTCGATGACATTGTGGGGGCCGTTGTTGCTAGTTTCGAGCATGGTTTGCCGGGCGCCTATAATCTGACCGATGACGTGCCCGCGCCGCAGGCGGAGGTGAATGCCTATGCCTGCAAACTTATCGGCCATATGCCCCCGCCAATGATCGGTCTGGATGATCCCAGCCTGTCCCCCGCTGCTCGCGCCTTTTATGATGAAAATCGAAGGGTTGCGAATGGCAAAGCGAAACGACTATTGGGCTGGTCGCCACAATATCCGGACTATCGGGCAGGTTTGCAGATGTTATTACAGAGGGGGGAATAGCAGATGGCTTCGGGGTTGATTGCATTGCTCGATGATGTGGCGGCTATTGCCAAGCTGGCAGCATCAACCCTTGACGATGTGTCTGCGGCATCCGCCAAGGCGGGCGCCAAGGCGGCCGGGGTAGTGATCGACGATGCTGCTGTAACGCCGAGCTATGTCGTCGGCCTGACCCCTGACCGTGAATTGCCGATTATTGGCAAGATTGTGGTGGGGTCGCTTCGGAACAAGCTCGCTATATTGTTGCCTGCGGCCTTGCTGTTGAGCGCCTTCGCACCTTGGATGTTGACACCTTTGTTGATGATTGGTGGCAGTTATCTCTGCTTCGAGGCGGCAGAAAAGACATGGGAAGCGCTGACTGGCCATCATGAAGATGCGGAGACGCATGTGGCGCAGACTGATGCGGTAACGCTTGAAAAGGAACAGGTTAGAGGCGCGATCAGGACTGATTTCATCCTTTCGGGTGAAATCATGGCGATTGCGCTGGCCAGTGTCGCAGACCAGAGTCTCTTCAATCAGGCGTTGATTCTTGCAGTGGTAGCTGTCGGCATCACCATCGGTGTCTATGGCGTGGTCGCGTTGATCGTGAAGATGGATGATATCGGCCTGCATCTTGTTCGACGGGAAGGTGCCGCTGCCCAATCAATCGGTCGCGGATTGATATCCAGCATGACAATCTTGCTGCGCGTGCTGTCGGTGGTCGGGACAGCGGCTATGGCATGGGTCGGTGGCGGAATTGTGCTGCATGGTATGCAGCAAGTTGGCTTGCCGATGCTCCCAGACACGGCCCATGATGCGGCAGAATGGACCGGCCACCTTGTGCCGATGTTCGCGGACGCGATTGCATGGCTTGTTGCTGCGCTATTGTCCGGGTTCTTTGCGCTTTTGCTGGGGGGGATTATACTCATCGTGCATCATCTCATATTGAGGATGTCGGGTAAGGCCTTGCACTGATCTCATTTTTTATACGATTAGAATGCCAATGAAATAATTATGATAGCAATGCCTGATATTAGAAATACCAACCCAATCATGTGGCGTGCAGTGCTGAGGGGTATTATCGTCAGCCATTCCGGCCCCAGCAGAAGCGGCCAGATATGTGCGGCCATGATGCCAGCAATGGCGCCAATACCGGCGAGCAGGGGCTGGTCCATGCGGGCGGACAGGGCGAATGTCAGGAATGCGATCTTGTCGCCAAAGCCGATCATGAAAAAACGCGACGTTATTCTGATCAAGCTTGATGGTTTAAGCTGCACCGCGTGTATCGCGAGTTGATGTCGCGCGAACAGTCCGCTCCCGCCAGCATATAAAATGGCGAGGCCAGTTAGCAGATTGGCCGACCTGATGTTGAGCGTGTCTGCCATCATCATCCCGCCGAACGCAGCGACAGAGATGTTGAGTGCTGCCGCTAAGGCTAAGCCCGAGATACTAAGGTTTACCGATTCGGTGCGTTGACCCAGTTCTAAAGCAAGGAGATGTGAGCGGTCCCCGATTGCGGTCAGGCTTGCGAGCAGAAACGCAACTAATAATGTGTCCATGAAGGTGTGGCGGCTCTCAGCTATTCAAGCGCAGAGCAGTCGCCGCAATGAAGGTTTCCGCAGCCTGTTCGTCGACGCGATGGCAGCTTGCCGCTTCCCGCATCATCTGCAGCCATGGTTCAAAAACGTGCTTTTGGTGACCTTCGGCCAATTGTTTTTCAAGACCACGGGCAAGCCGCCGCAAAGGTTCAAGCCCATATCGCGCGGATATCACGCGAATCTCTTCGATTTCGTTGAAAAGATATGCGGGTTGTAATTGCCCGGTCGACCGCAGCAAAAGATCGATCTGGTGACAGAGACCGGCGCGCACCAGATTTATGGCTGTATGTTCCTGCTGCATGGAACTCACCTCAATATTATCATTTAACCATCTAAAACTTGGATAAGGCTCGCAGGTTAATATTTGATGACAGGTCGGCCGATTGTCGTGGGCGTGAATCGTTAAAGTCTTGCAGGTTTATTTGTGGAACTCTTGAATTCGGCAGGATTGAGTCCTATGTTCGCTTTACCACGGTTGCATGTCCCCCCTTTCATGCAGCGTGTAGCGCGCTTTCGAGTGCGCTTCCTCCCTGAACCTTGGCCACCTCGTGCTCATATGACACGAGGTGGCTTTTTATTCAGCGGCCTGCATATGGGATATCATCTTCCCAATATCGGCTAATGCCTCACATAATCGGGCAAGGATGCTGGATAATATCTCCACTCTCGCGGCGATCGGTTCACCCATATCATTGAGATAGAGGCTGCGGTCGAATTCCACTTGTAACGCGTGCAGATTCTTCAGCGGTTGTCCATGGCGCATAAGAGTATATGCGCCAGCATAAGGTCGGTTGAGATCAGTCCGCAGACCCTCACGTCGCAACATAGAGACGGCGCGCCCGGCCAATGCGATATCGCAGCTTTGCCCATGGCGATTGCCGATGACCGCGCGCAGTCCGTGTCCAGTCTGTCCACGCGGGATGGCTGGCATTGAATGGAGGTCAACCAGCACGGCAAAGCCATGCACCCGCCACGCCGCCGCCATCGCGCGTTCGATCGCATCATGCCATGGGGTATGGATTGACATGATCCGTTGTTGAATGTCTTCCAGCGCAAGTTTGTGGCGATAAATGGAGCCAATGCGTGGTACTCGGCTTGGTATTAGTCCCAGTCCAGCCACCATTTTTGCCTGATCACATTGCATGGCGGCCTTACGCATGTCGGCAAAACCAGGGTCTGTCCGTGCAATCATTTCCGGTTCGATTTCATGTGGCGCTCGGTTCAGGTCAATCCAGGCCCGTGCTGTGGTCGCCACAAGAATTTGATGCTCCATGCCCATCAGGGCTTCCGTCAGGGCGTCCACATGACGGTCTTCCAGCAGGCTGAGATGTTCAAGGGCCAATCTGGACTGTGCCTGCAACAGGCTTGGATAATGCCGACCGGCATGCGGCACCGAAATCACGATCGGCGAAATAGAGGCGGAGACCGACTGCTTGATATGGTTGACGTCGGCGCAATCCTGCAAAATTCTATCTCCGCCCAGTTAAGTGCTGACATTGTGGCCGGTTCAAGCGAAGATGCAAGTCATGACAACAGCCGAAACAGCATTAGTCGTCACCAACAGCGGGATGCGAGAGGCGCTTGTCGTGCTGGGTGCTGCTGGGTTGGTGATTCCCACCTTCACTCGGCTTCGGATCACGCCCGTCATCGGTTTCATCCTTGTGGGGATATTGGTTGGCCCTGCCGGGTTGGGCGGTTGGGTAGGTGACTATTCATGGCTCCGTCATGTCACGATCGCAGATCAGCATGTGATCGCGCCCTTTGCGGAGTTCGGCATTATTCTGCTGCTGTTCTCCATCGGACTGGAATTGAGCTTTAGGCGCCTCTGGCAAATGCGGCGCATGGTTTTCGGTCTCGGCGCGGCGGAGATGTTGATCGGGGCGTTGGTGATTGGGTTGGGCCTGCTTGCTTTTGGTCATGATTGGCAGGGCGCAAGTGGGCTTGGCATGGCTTTGGCGCTCTCTTCGACTGCGCTTGTGCTGCCTCTTGTCGGCATGAGCGGGCCTGTCGGCCAGCGTGCCTTTGCCATGTTGTTGTTTGAAGATATTGCCCTTGTTCCCATTATTTTCATTCTTGGTGCGATAGGTCCTCATAGCGGTGAGTCAGGCTGGGCGGGTCTGATGACGACGGGGATGCTGGCATTAATGGTCGTCCCTATGATGTTGGTGTCCGGCCGCTTTGCATTGCCGGTCCTGTTCAGCCAAGCTGCGCGGACCAAGAGTCCTGAACTTTTCATGTCGGCCAGTCTGTTGGTGGTGATTGTGGCCAGCCTCATTACGACGAGTATAGGCCTGTCGCCGATTGTCGGTGCGCTATTGGCGGGCGTATTGATCGCCGAGACCGATTATAATCATGAAGTCGAAGTCATGATGGCGCCGTTCAAGGGGTTGGCACTTGGCGTATTTCTGATCTCGGTTGGTATGTCGGTCGATCTTGGGCTGTTGGTGCACGAGTGGGTTGCTATACTCTGCGCGGTCGTTGCGGTGCTATCGGTCAAGACGTTGATCACAGGCCTGTTGTTGAGGATTGGCGGCGCCAAACGAGCGGTGGCAGCGGAGACGGCGTTGTTGATGGCCAGTCCATCGGAAACCACGCTAATCGTGCTCGCGACGGCGGCATCCGCCAATTTGATAGACCAACAGACCGCGAGTTTCTGGCAAATGGTCACGGCCATTGGCCTGACCGTGACGCCCTTGCTGGCCAAATTTGGTCATGTCGTGGCCCTTCGTCTTGCACTTCGTGAAGTCGCAGAGTCTGTTGATTCTGCGCCTAAACCGCACGCGGCCATTATTCTTGGATTCGGGCGGGTGGGGCAATTAGTGGCCGATATGATGAACGTACATGGCCGACCCTATCGCGCGGTTGATGCAGATGCAGATCGGGTCGCCATGATGCGCGAGCGTGATTATGATGTGATCTTTGGCGATGTTGCACGACCCCAGATGTTGGAGCGGCTTGGTCTGGACTGTGCGCCTGCGGTGATCCTGACGATGGATGATCCGGTACAGAATGTGCGCCTGACGCGTAAATTGCGTGCGCGTTATCCTGACCTCACGATTGTGTCCCGCGCACGCGATGCTAGCCATGCTGCCGAACTTTATCGTGCTGGGGCGACCGATGCCGTGCCGGAGACACTGGAGAGCTCACTTCAATTGTCTGAAGCTGTCCTTGTCGACCTTGGGGTGCCGATGGGGCCGGTCATTGCTTCCATTCACGAGAAAAGAGCAGAACTTCGAGCAGATATTATGAGCCAAGGCGCAGTTTCACGCGAACCGCCACTTCATCGGCGACGATTGCGTGATATCGACGTTGGTCAAGCTGGGATCAAGTTTCCTTAACCTGCTATCAGCGACTTTGCGGCCTCTATCGCAGCAGGTGCGCTGTCCGCATCGGGACCGCCGCCCTGTGCCATATCCGGGCGACCGCCGCCCCCCTGGCCGCCCAGCGTTGCCACTGCCGCCTTGACCAGATCGACGGCGCTGACGCGGTCGAGAAGGTCATCAGTCACGCCGGCTGCAACGCTGGCCTTGCCATCGTTGAGCGCGATGATCATCGACACGATGGAGCCATGCGCCTTTTTCGCGTCATCAATCGTCCCGCGCAGTTGCTTGGGATCAAGACCTTCCACGATCTGTCCGAGGAATGGCACGTTATTGATGAGTTCAGGACCTACCGGTACAGCACCACCATTGCCGCCCATGGCCAAGGATTTTTTGGCATCTGCCAGTTCACGTTCAAGTTTACGAACCTGATCTGCCAGAGCAGCCACGCGGATCGGCACATCATCGGGTGTGGTCTTGAGCGTTGCGGCAACGTTGCGGAGTTGTTCTTCGCGCCCCGTCAGCCAGAGCCGCGCAGCTTCGCCGGTCAGGGCCTCGATGCGGCGGACGCCGGAAGATACGGCGCTCTCTCCGACAATACGAACTAAGCCGATATCGCCCAGCGCGCGCACATGGGTGCCGCCGCAAAGTTCGACTGAATAGCTGTGGGCGTCGGCCTTGCCCATTGAGAGCACGCGTACTTCGTCGCCATATTTTTCGCCGAAAAGCGCCATAGCGCCTGCAGCGATGGCATCGTCCGGGGTCATCAATCGGGTGGTGACCTCGTCATTTTGACGAATCTGGGCATTTACCTCCGCCTCAATCGCGGCGAGATCCTCTGCGGAAAGCGCTTTGGGGTGCGAGAAATCGAACCTTAGCCGGTCTTCGCTCACCATGCTGCCCTTTTGGCTGACATGCCCGCCAAGCCGGTGACGCAGTGCCGCATGCAGCAAATGGGTTGCAGAGTGGTTGGCCCGAATCCGGCTCCGTCGCGTGTTGTCGACAGCAAGATGGACTGGCTCGCCCACCGTAATTGTTCCGCTCGTTATAGTGCCTTGATGGGCATGCAGGCGGCCAAGCGGCTTCAGCGTGTCACTGATAGGAATGCTCAGACCCTTGTCATTGCTGATGACGCCCGCATCACCCTTTTGACCGCCGCTTTCGCCGTAAAATGGCGTTTGGTTGGTGAGGATGGTGATCTCGTCGCCAACAGCGGCGCTCTTTACTTGTGCGCCGTCCTTGATCAATGCAATGATCTGACCTTCACCGCTTTCAGAGACATAGCCAGTAAATTCTGTCGCGCCATGTTCTTCCGCAAGGTCGAACCAGATGTCGTCGGAAGCCTTGTCGCCCGATCCCTTCCATGCCGCGCGCGCTGCTGCCTTTTGTGCGGCCATGGCGGAATCGAAACCAGCGCGATCGACGCTGAGTCCCTGCGCGCGCAGTGCATCTTCGGTAAGATCATAGGGAAAGCCGAAGGTGTCATATAGCTTGAAAGCGGTTTCACCGGGCAGCGTGCCGCCTTTTTCCATGTTTGCGGTTGCATCATCGAGCAGCTTTAGCCCCTTGTCGAGGGTCTGGCGGAAGCGCACTTCTTCATGGCGTAGCGTTTCCTCGATCAGCGGCTGTGCGCGGATCAGTTCTGGATAGGCTTGTCCCATTTCGCTGACCAATGCAGGGACGAGACGATACATCAGCGGATCTTTCGCGCCCAGCAGATGGGCGTGGCGCATCGCCCGACGCATGATACGGCGCAGCACATAGCCGCGTCCTTCATTGCTCGGCAGTACGCCATCCGCAACAAGGAAGCCAGCCGAACGCAGATGGTCGGCGATGACCCGATGCGATGCCTGCATCGCGCCGCTTGGATCGTTGCGGGTCAATTCTCCCGATGCTTCGATCAGCGACTTGAAGGTGTCGGTGTCGTAGTTATTGTGAACGCCCTGCAACACGGCGGCAATGCGTTCCAGACCCATGCCGGTGTCGATGGATGGCTTTGGCAGATTAAGCCGGGTGGCCGCGTCCACCTGCTCATATTGCATGAAAACAAGGTTCCAAATCTCGACGAAGCGGTCACCATCTTCTTCCGGGCTACCCGGCGGGCCGCCATAGATATGGTCGCCATGGTCCCAGAAGATCTCGGAGCATGGGCCGCACGGGCCGGTATCCCCCATCGACCAGAAATTATCCGATGTCGGAATACGAATGATCTTGTGATCTGGCAGGCCTGCGATTTTCTTCCACAGGTCGAAAGCTTCGTCATCCGTGTGATATACGGTGACGCAAAGACGCTCCTTATCCAGCCCCCATACGCGGGTCAGCAGGTCCCATGCCAAGGATATCGCTCGTTCCTTGAAATAGTCGCCGAACGAAAAATTCCCGAGCATTTCAAAGAAAGTATGGTGGCGTGCCGTATAGCCAACATTGTCGAGGTCGTTATGCTTCCCCCCTGCCCTGACGCATTTTTGTGACGATGTAGCCGTCACATAGTGTCGCTTTTCAAGGCCAGTGAACACGTTCTTGAACGGCACCATCCCGGCATTGGTGAACATCAGGGTCGGGTCATTATGCGGCACCAACGGCGCCGAGGGGACAACCTCGTGACCTGCGGCGGCGAAATGATCCAGAAAGGACCGGCGGATATCATTGGTCGAGCTCATAACTTCTTCGCTTAGGCGAGGTTGTGGCTAGGCTCAAGCATCACTTCGACTCGATCGATGATTTCATCAGGGTAGGGAAGAGCGAACGAAGGGCCGTAACCTTCGGCGCATCCCAGCGCACGATATAGGGATGGGTCGGATTACGGCGCATGAAGTCCTGATGTTCAGCTTCGGCCGGGTAGAAACGACCATGCTCGATACTGGTTACGATCGGACTGGAAAAACGCCCGGATTTCGATAATTGCACGATGTAGCTTTGAGCGATACGCTTCTGTTCGGGCGTTTGCGGGAAAATGGCTGAGCGATAGCTGGGGCCGCGGTCGGGGCCCTGACGATTTAATTGCGTCGGGTCATGCGCTACGGAAAAGAAAATACGCAGCAATGTGCCATAGCTTATTCGTGCTGGCTGGTAAGTGATGCGCACAGCCTCAGAATGTCGAGTTTTTTCGGTTGAGACATCGCTATAGTTTGCAGTGGCCGCCGTGCCGCCAGCATAGCCGGAGATAACAGACTGGACGCCTTCAACCTGTTCGAAAACACCTTCTATCCCCCAAAAGCAGCCTCCGGCTAATATTGCCACAGAACTGCCTGTATTAGTTCGTTCGTCGCTGCTTGGCGGTGGCAACGGTGTAAGCCGTGCAGCTCGACTGTTGGTGGATTGGAAGGCTGCAAAGCCGAGGGCGAGCAAGACTGGGGCGCCAAGTAAAAGTCGCTTCATCACCCCATCTCCGGCACAAAATGAAGGGCAACTCCATTCATGCAATAACGTTTGCCAGTGGGTGGCGGTCCATCGTCAAAGACATGGCCAAGATGACCACCACAGCGTCGACAATGCACCTCGGTACGTGGGTAGCCAATCTGATAATCGGTGCGGGTTTCAACTGCACCCTTTATCGGTGCCCAGAAGCTCGGCCAACCTGTACGGCTTTCATATTTTGTCGTCGATGCAAATAATGGCAATTTGCAACCCGCGCAGTGAAAGCTGCCTTTGCGCTTTTCCTGATTGAGTGGGCTAGTGAATGGCCGTTCCGTCGCTTCATGACGGAGCGTGGCATAAGCGGCGGGGGAGAGACGCCGACGCCACTCGGCATCGCTCAGCGTGACTTCGAAAGTGCGTGTCGCTGCTTTGATTGCCGAAGGTGCCAAGGCAAAAACGGAAATGGCACCTACCAGCCAATCGCGGCGCGATATATTCATTGGACGAGCGAGCGCATCCGCATGCAACCCCATGACCGCCATAGGGTTTGCGATAATATGTGACCGCTTATTGCGGTAGATGACTCGCGAGGGATGGTTGATCATAACTCATTGGTTTAAAACCAAGTATCCCGGAGAACAAGACCCCTGGGAAGGCGTCGCAGGCGCACTCATATTCTGCATAGGCCCGTCGCCGTGCGCGTCGCGCAGTTGTTAGCCTTGCGTCTGCGATCAAAAGTTCGCGGCGGCTGGCCGCGTAGTCGCGATCATCCTGAACATGGGGGAGGGTGGCGGCACGTCCGACAAATGCTTCGATGGCATTGGCGAGATGGCCTTCTTCGAAGGAAAAGCGATCGGGTGAGGCTGCGAGGACGGCTTGTTCACTGGCAGCGATAACTTCTGATCGCGCGGTGTCGAGTTCGGTGTCACCTGTTGGTAGTCTGTTTAATAGCGTATCAATTGCTGCGGCACGCAGTTGCAATTGGGTCAGATATGCATTTTCAGCGCGTCCGCATTCGCGTTGGCGCACAACCAGCCCGACATACACCATGGCAAGCGCCAATAAGAAAAATCCCAACGGTCCAATGACCATGAACAGCGCCATGCGCCCTCTCCCGATTATATTATTTCGGCGAAGGCTATCATGGATTGTTAGGGATGCAATATTAATCGCGTTAGCATCGTAGATATCCGACAGGCACTGCAATGCCTGTCGGAATCATAAACTGTTATTATTATCACGGCTCATGGCGCAAATGCGTCGGTAGCCTTGCATTATTTGAGGGCTGCGCATGCCTTTTGGATGCGGGTGCAAGCTTCAGTCAGCAGCGCCTCCGACGTGGCATAGGAAATGCGAAAGCCTGGCGACAGGCCAAATGCGCCACCATGCACAGCCGCAACCTGCACAGTATCGAGGAAATAATCGATCAGCTCTTCGTCGGTGTTGATGACTTTACCGTCAGGCGTGGTCTTGCCCATCAGACCAGAAACATCAGGATAGACATAGAACGCGCCTTCCGGGGTTGGACAGATGACGCCTTCAATTTCATTCAGCATCCGTACCACCAGATCACGGCGACCACGGAACGCTTCGTTACGTTCACGTAAGAAGCTTTGATCACCATTTAGCGCGGCTGTCGCCGCTGCCTGTGCAATTGAGCAGGGGTTTGATGTCGATTGCGATTGGAGCTTGGCCATCGCCTTGATCAACCATGCTGGACCGCCGGCATAGCCAATGCGCCAGCCGGTCATCGAATATGATTTCGAGCAGCCGTTAACGGTCAGCGTCCGATCATAAAGTTCAGGGCAAACCTCGACGATCGTGGCGAAGGGTTCGTCTGCATACCAGATATGTTCGTACATATCGTCGGTCATCACCAGGATCTGCGGGTGGCGCAGCAGTACTTCGCCAAGGGCCTTGAGTTCAGTGGCCGTATAAGCGGCACCCGATGGATTGGACGGTGAGTTGAGGATCACCCATCGCGTCTTGGGGGTAATCGCAGCTTCCAACTGGGCTGGGGTGATCTTGTAGTCCTGACTGGCGGGACCTTCGATATATACCGGGGTGCCGCCTGCAAATGCGACAATATCCGGATAGCTGACCCAATAAGGTGCAGGGATGATCACTTCATCACCGACATCGACGGTGGCGACGAGTGCGTTAAACAATGTGTGCTTACCGCCGACGTTTACGCTGATCTGGTTCGGGGCATATTCAAGGCCATTGTCCCGCTTGAACTTGGCGGCGATTGCCGCCTTCAGTTCAGCAGTGCCATCGACGTTGGTGTATTTTGTCTTGCCAGCGCGAATCGCTTCGATGGCCGCTTCCTTGACGAAGTCTGGGGTGTCGAAGTCCGGTTCACCGGCGGAAAGGCCGATCACGTCCACGCCTTTTGCCTTCAACTCCAGCACCCGGCTGGTCATGGCGAGCGTCGCCGACGGCTGGATGCGGTCGAGAGCGGCAGAGGTCTTACGCATGGATGTGCCTTCCTTGTCCTTGATGAGGTAGTAAAGGGCTAATGCCAATATGGCATAGCCCGTTACGGCATCGGCCCTATATCGCCGCGTTCCGGTGCAGGCAATGGGGAGGTTGAGATGTGGCGGGCAGGTTCTTCTTCATGCCCGCCAATATATGGTCATGCTTCTGGCAGGAAGTCCGGGACCGAGAGATAACGTTCGCCGGTATCATAGTTGAAGCCGAGCACGCGGCTGCCTGCTGGGAGTTCTTTCAGCTTTTGAGCAATCGCGGCAAGGGTCGCGCCTGAAGATATGCCGACCAACATGCCTTCCTCCCGTGCAGCACGTCTTGCCATTTCCTTGGCATCATTGGGATCGACCTGAATCACTCCATCCAATATGCGGGTATGGAGATTGGCGGGCAGGAAGCCTGCGCCGATACCTTGAATTGGATGTGGTCCCGGCGCACCGCCGCTGATGACGGGTGATAGGGTAGGTTCGACCGCAAAAACCTTGATCCCCGGCCAGGCTTTTTTCAGTTCTTCAGCGGTGCCGGTGATATGTCCGCCGGTCCCGACGCCTGTAATTAATGCATCTATCGGGCTATCCGCGAAATCTGCAAGAATTTCTTGCGCTGTCGTCCGTTGATGAACGTCGATATTGGCCGGATTTTCGAACTGCTGTGGCATCCATGCGCCGGGCGTCTGAGCTACTAGTTCAATTGCGTGTTCAATCGCGCCCTTCATCCCCTTTTCTCGCGGGGTGAGGTCGAAGCTCGCCCCATAGGCCAGCATCAGGCGGCGGCGTTCAATCGACATGCTCTCTGGCATGACGAGAACAAGTCTATACCCTTTGACAGCTGCGACCATCGCAAGGCCGATACCGGTATTCCCGGAGGTCGGTTCTATGATGGTGCCGCCGGGTTTTAATGCGCCGGATGCTTCTGCTGCCTCGATCATCGCGAGCGCTATGCGGTCCTTGATAGAGCCGCCCGGATTGCTGCGCTCAGACTTGATCCAGACTTCAGCCATACCAAAGAGTCGCTGTATACGGATATGTGGCGTGCCGCCGATGGTGTCGAGAATCGAATTGGCCTTCATGCGACAGTCTCCTTTGCAGTTGTGACGTTATCTTCTGGCGGATCAAAGGTCCGCGCGCGACGTAATTCGGGGAAAATCCATGCCCACACACAAGTGGCAATGATCGCGCCGACACCGCCGGCAACGACGGCGGCGACAGGGCCGATCAAAGCCGCGAGCAGCCCACTCTCCGCCTCGCCTAGTTCATTGGAGCCTGAAATAAACAGGATGGATACTGCCCCGACCCGACCGCGCATTTCGTCAGGGGTGTGAATCTGGATCAATGTCTGACGGACATAGACGGATACCATGTCCAATGCGCCCAGCACGGCCAATGCGCCAAGTGCAACCGCCATGGGCTGAGATGGCATGATCAGGTGCGACAGCCCAAAGATGATCGTGGCGACACCAAAAAAAGCAACCGCGGCCAACATCTTGACCCCGACATTGCGAGACAATGGGCGAACTCCGAACCACAAGGCGACAAAGGCTGCGCCAAGAGCGGGAGCGGCCCGAAGATGGCCCAAACCTTCACTGCCGACATTCAAAATGTCGCGGGCATAGACGGGCAGCATTGCTGTCGCTCCGGCGAGAAGCACGGCAATGAAATCTAGCGATATAGTGCCGAGAACAAGCCGGTTGCGGCGGACGTAATGCAGGCCTTCGATCATTTGCTGCCAAGGGCTGAGCTTGTTCGATAGCTCTTTGCGCGCAAATGGACGAATTAAGTGCAGCGCAACCAATGTGGCGCAGAGCAATATTGCTGCAACAATATAGGGTGCGGCCGGGTCTGCCGCATAAAGATACCCACCCATGGCCGGGCCGATAATCGCCCCCATCTGCCAGGCAATGGAACTGAATGCGATGGCCTGTGGCATCAACGGCGCTGGCACGACATTGGGTGTAATGCCTTGCAGTGCAGGGCCGGCAAATGCCCGCGCAACACCCAATAGCGCCGCTGCGCCGAACAGGATCGGCAAGGTAACTGTGCCTTGCCATGTTGTAAGGCCAAGAATGGCCGCGCACAGGATTTCAAGCAATATCGCGAATTGGGCAACCCGTCGGCGGTCGAACCGATCCGCGACCCAGCCTGTATACAAGGTGAGCAGCAATAAAGGTGCGAACTGGGCAAGACCGACCAAGCCCAATTGAAATGCCGCTGCCTTCAGCCCCATTGTCTGTCTGGCAATGTCATAGACCTGCCAGCCGATCACCACCACCAATGCCATCTGTGCCAGAATGATGGTGATCCGCGCCAGCCAATAATAGCGAAAGTCGCGGATGGCGAACGGATGTCGGGGTGCGAGGTTGTCTGTCATCATTGTTGCACCCTAGTTAGGCTAGTAGGTGCTGGCAATTCACCCTATTCTTTTATGGTCAATAGCTTTGATTACCACCCTTAGCCCGAGATTGGTTTCTTTCTCTCTTCAAAAAAATGTCACTCTTAATGAATGGCAAGTTCTTAGTGAATAATCCCACAGGCAATGCGGGCACCGCTATTGCCTGCCGGGTCACTCTGATAGTCATCCTGACCGGCGTGAATGACGATGGCCGCACCATCGGTATCAAGCAGACCATGGGTGCCAGAGATTTCATAGCCTTTCAGGGTAAGCTTGGCATCTAAGCGATTTTCGGCATTGGCCCAGATCATTGGCAAGTCGCCGCGATGGGCAGCTTCAGTGCCCGGCTGCCCATGATGTTGACCAAATGGGTTCCAATGACCACCCGCATCTTTGAAGTCGGGGGCAGTGCAACTGCCGATGTTATGCAGATGTACCCCGTGCCAGCCAGAGGCGATGGATTTAGCCTTGAACTTCAGCGCAAGGTCTTGCCCAACTTGCTTCAGGGTGACGGTGCCAATTTTTTTGCCGTTCGTATCGATGAGCATGGCTTTGGCAGATGTGCGGACACCTTGCATATCTGCGGCTTTAACGTCTGATGGTAAGGTGAAAGATAGGCACGCCGCAACTGTCAGCACGCATGACGCAATGCTTAGCTTGGTCGTGATCTGGTTGAATATTGCGCGCGCCATATCGGGGTCTTTCATCTCGTGAGGGAGGTTGGGTAGCCTGACTAGGATGCGACGACTTCCCCGTGAGCGCAACACCCGCTATCGGGAAATATGCCTGAATTACCAGAAGTAGAAACGACGATCCGCGGATTGCGCCCCTGTCTTGAGGGTGAAGTGCTGACGCTGGTCGAGCCGCGCCGCGCCGATTTGCGCCGCCCTATCCCCGTGGATCTGCGTCAGAGAATGACCGGTGCCCGTGTGATAGGCCTTTCCCGGCGGGCAAAATATGGGCTTATCCATACAGATCGCGGTGATAGTTTGATCTTTCACCTCGGTATGTCGGGACGTTGGCGAATAGCCCCGGAAGAGCCAGACAAGCATGACCATCTCATCATTGAGACGGCGAGAGGCCAGCGACTCGTCCTGAATGATCCACGGCGTTTCGGATCTCTGGATCTTGTCCTCACTGAAGCTATTGCAGAATTCGGGCCGTTTACCCGTATGGGGCCGGAGCCATTGAGTGACGATTTCACGCCTGCTGTGCTCGCTCGAGCCCTGAAGGACCGGGCGGCGCCGATCAAGCTGATGCTGCTCGACCAGAAAATTGTGGCAGGCTTGGGCAATATCTATGTGTGTGAGGCCTTGAATATGGCGGGCATCAGTCCGACCCGGCCTGGCGGCAAGGTCTCAGTGGCGTCGCTGGCCAAATTGGTGCCGATGATCAAGCAGGTGTTGGCGGCGGCAATTGAGGCCGGTGGCTCGACATTGCGTGATTATGCCCGGCCCGATGGCGAGCTCGGCTATTTCTTCAAGCAATGGCGGGTCTATGGGCGGGAAGGGGAGCAATGTCCTTGCGGCGGCGAGGTGTTGCGCCGTGTCGATGGCGGTAGATCGACCTTCTATTGCCCCGCCTGCCAGAAATAGTGGCTTTGACGGCGGTTTCCCTCTAACAGGCGAGCATGAATGCCCTGATCCTTGTTATGTCGGGTGGCGCTGTTGGTGCCGCTGGACGCCATCTTGTCTCCCAAGCGGTGCGTATGCTTTGGGGGGTGAATTGGCCTTGGGCTACGCTTACCGTCAATTTACTTGGCGGTTTTGCCATGGGTGTTGTGGCGGCATTGGTGGCGGGGCGCGTGATCGGTGAGCCGGCGCGACTGATGCTTGCCACTGGCGTGCTTGGCGGCTTCACTACTTTTTCTGCCTTTAGCCTAGAGATGATGACGATGATTGAAACCGGACGCTCTGGTCCTGCGCTTGTGTATGCGCTGGCATCTGTAGCCGGGTCGATTATTGCGCTCTGGTGTGGCCTTACTCTGACACGAGCAGCATTATGAGCGAAAAAATCGGCGATGCCGCCCAGCGGCTATTCACTATTCATCCCGATGATGACGGGATTCGCGTTGATCGCTGGATTAAGCGCCATATGGCGGATGTGCCCTTCAATCTTGTGTCGCGCTGGGCGCGGACCGGGCAATTGCGCATCGATGGCAAGCGCGCCGAGCCGGGTGATCGCGTTGCTGCGGGTCAGCAACTTCGCCTGCCGCCCAAGGATGTCCAGCAGGTGGCCGTCAAGGCTGCTAGGCCTGCGGCTGCGCCAAAGCGTCTGGGGCCGCCATTGACGGAAGACGAGATCGAATTCGCGCAGAGTCTGGTCATTTACAAGGATGAGCATGCCATCGTGATCAACAAGCCGCCAGGCTTGGCGACGCAAGGTGGCACCAAGACAACAGATCATGTCGATCGTCTGCTTGATGCGTTGTGCTTCGATCTGCCGCATCGTCCAAAGCTGGTGCACCGACTTGATAAGGATACGTCGGGCGTTTTGCTGGTGGCGCGCACGCCGCGTGCTGCGGGCTTTTTCGCCAAGAGCTTTTCCAGCCGCACAGCCCGCAAGGTATATTGGGCCATCATAGCCGAAGTGCCGAGCATTGAGGATGGCATCATTGAACTGCCGCTCTCCAAGCAACCGGGAACCGGTGGCGAAAAAATGCATGTGGATAACAAGGAAGGTGCGCCCGCCAAGACTCGTTACCGCGTGATCGATATCGCCGGTAATCGCGCGGCATGGGTGGAGTTGCAGCCTTATACTGGCAGAACCCATCAGCTTCGTGTTCATATGGCGGCGATTGGCCATCCAATTATCGGCGACGGCAAATATGGTGGACCGGAGGCCTTTTTGACCGGCACGATCAGCCGCAAGATGCATCTGCATGCGCGTCGTTTGCGAATCGACGCGCCCGGTGGAGGCCAGATTGATGTGATCGCTGAGCCGCCCACGCATTTCACCGACAGCATCAAGCAACTCGGATTTGACGTGGCCGATGGCGACAAGCTGGTGTTCGATGAAGTCAAGTTCATGGATACACAGGAAGGCAAGCGCAAGGCGATTACTCAGCAGGCGAAAGCTGCCCGCAAGGAGCGTAAGGGTGAGCGTCGTAGTCGTGGTGGCCCTGAAAAACGGGGCAGTGATCGCAGTGGACCGGCGAAGAAAAATAGCGATCGGAGCGGGGGGCGCGGCAAAAGATGAACCGCCTCGCGTTATTCGATTGCGACGGCACGCTGGTCGATAGCCAGCACGTCATTTGTGATGCGATGGAAGTGGCTTTTGCCAAGCATCGGATCATGCCGCCATCACGCAGCGATACGCGTCGTGTCGTTGGACTGTCCCTGATTGAGGCGATGGCTGCTTTGCTGCCGGAAGCCGACCGAGGTACGCATGTGCGGCTGGCGGATGATTATAAGCTGGCATTTCGGGACATGCGGCGACAGGGCGCGATCTTGGAACCGCTGTTTGAGGGCATAGTCGATCTAGTAGATCAGCTTGAGGCGGCGGGTTGGATGCTAGGTGTTGCAACGGGAAAGTCTGATAAGGGCTTGGCTCATTGCCTAGAGCAGCACGGCCTTAAAGGACGTTTTGTGACGTTGCAGACTGCCGATCGTCATCCGTCCAAGCCACATCCGTCAATGGTCTATGAGGCGATGGCGGATGCGGGTGCTGGGCTAGAGACGACCGTGATGATTGGGGATACCAGTTTTGACATGCTGATGGGTAAGTCGGCAGGGGTCTATTGTGTGGGTGTGGATTGGGGATATCATCACCCGGATGAGCTATGGGCCGCGGGGGCTGATGACGTGGTCGGTCAACCGCAATCCCTTACCAGCATTATGGAGAAATGGTCATGAATCCGAATGTTGATGAACAACGTGACCGGGGTCGATTTGCCGTGCTGACATTATTGCGCGCGACAGGTGTCATCATGATGGTGCTTGGCATTTTTCTGATCGTGCGCCCGTTATCGGGCTTGCCCGAATTCCTGGGACAATTGCTGTTTCTCTTGGGCGTCATCGAGTCGCTTGTTGTGCCACCCTTTCTCGCCCGACGTTGGCGGGATGGACGGAAATAATCGGATTTAGACGGTGAAGCGATTTTACACTGAAGTTGCGGTTGGTGACGACCGTTCAATTCTGCTTGACGGGCGGCCGGTCAAGACGCCTGCAAGGCATTTGCTGGCGTTGCCGACTGTCGCCATGGCCAAGGCTGTGGCGGATGAATGGGCTACGCAAGGCGAGGATATTGACCCAAGATCAATGCCGATAACAGGATTTGCTAATGCAGCAATCGACAGGGTGGCGGCGAATTTACAAGACTTTGTGGCGCCGCTTGCCGAATATGCGGAGACCGATTTGCTTTGTTATCGGGCCGATAGTCAACCAGAGCTTGCTGAGCGGCAGGCAGCATTATGGGACCCGGTGCTGGCATGGGCGGCGCAGCGTTATGATGTAACGTTTAATATCATTGATGGCTTGATGCACCGTCCCCAGCCAGATTTGACGATTGAAACGCTGGCAGCGGCAGTGCGCATGCTGGATCCATATCGACTCGCGGCGCTTAATCCATTGGTGACGATCTCAGGTTCGCTGGTCATCGCGCTGGCGGTAGTCGATCACGCGATGACACCAGCGGCGGCATTCGAGATCGCCCATCTTGATGAATTATGGCAGGCGGAGCTCTGGGGCGAGGATGATTTTGCCCTTGAAGCCCGTGAAATCCGACAGCAGGATTTTCTTGCAGCTGCACGGTTTATCGATCTCTTAGATTAATAGTTTATCAAACAAAGCGGCCAATATACTCGTCGTAAGAGGCAGTTTCTTTGGTCGCTGGTAAATATAATCCGGACGTATATCTTGGGCGATCAATGGCTAAGTCATGCGTACTTGGGTCCCTTTGCCAAGTATGATTTACATACCTTGATTTTACTACCCATATTCTTCGCCATTGAGAATTGTGATGGATCTCTCGATTGATGCCGTCGCTGTAAGTCGCTGTCTTATGTTTGAGATAAGTAATACGAGCCTGCGACGATAGTCGCGGGTTGCCAGTGGGACAGACCTGCCCAGGGTGGAGGTTAGCAACAGAAACGAATCCATGCATCCCCCCTTAGGGGGGGAGTTACAATAGCCAAAATCTATGATCTGAATGACTCCAGAAATTTGCATTATATGGAGTATAAAAATGAGATCATTGCGTATAGGGTCTTCAGAAGAGATAAGTTCATACACAACTAGATCGATGTTTTTGGAAAGAAAGCGTGTATTTATTGATATTATGGGGTGGGGTCTGTCCCATTATGATGGATTAGAGGTTGATCAATTTGATAATATCTCATCTACATATATTATCATTGTAGATGAGGGTAGCGGATCGCATTTGGCATCTGCTCGTCTCCTGCCAACTGAACAACCGCATCTCCTGGACGTGCTATTTGCTGACCTGTGCGATGTAGATATTCCGCGGGGACCAAATGTGCGGGAGTTGACTAGATTTTGTGTGTCACCACAGGGCAATGCGCGGCATCGATTGGAGTTGCGGAACCAATTGTTTACTGCCCTTGTAGAATATGCATTAATACAAGGAATTCAGAGCTATACTGGTGTAACGCACGCCAGTTTCCTCTCTCAAGTGCTGAGCATCGGCTGGCATTGTGACATGCTGGGCCTTCCTCGCGAAACGTCTGGCGGCACGCTTGCTGCAGTGCATGCTCATATCGGGCCTGAAACAATTGGCATGATGCGTCGTGCCGATACTTTTGCAGCACTTCCTATACCGCTCCGCCCCGGCGTATCGATCGCAGCCTGAATTCAAAATTGTTGGAGTGGACGATATGCAAGTTGCACTGTCTCAACCTTTCTCCTCATATGAACAGCGTAAGACTGTGGCCACATTTGCCGCCCAGTTACTGGCACAGGGATATGTCGTACTCCGACAGGTCGTGCCGCCAGCGTTGATCTATAATTGCATCGAAGAGTTGGAAGATCACTTCCAGCAAACGCCTTTTTGTGAGGGTGTATTTTATGGCGGACTGACCAAACGCTTTGGTTGCGTGCTACGTCACAGCGACACGGCAGCGCATTTCGTGCAGCATCCTTCAGTATTGGCCATAACCGAAATCGTGCTTGGCCCCTATTGCGACACGATCCAGCTTAACCTGTCTCAGGGGATAGAGATTCATCCTGATGCACCAGCGCAATTTCCACATCGCGATCAGGATATGTGGAGCGGGCCGAAAGGAGATGTCGAATATCTGGTAAACGTGATGTGGCCATTCACCGACTATACCCCTGAAAACGGTAGTACTGTAATCTGGCCCAAAAGTCATCTTTGGTCGCCTGATGCTATGCCCGATGCATGTGACCCCGGCATTTCATTGTCACTTGAACCCGGCGATGTGCTGTTGTTTCTAGGCTCGACACTGCACAATGGCGGCGCGAATACATCCCAAGCTGTTCGGCGCGGGATGATCGTGAGTTATTCATTGGGCTGGCTCAAATCCTTCGAAAATCAGTTTCTGGCATACCCGCCAGAAGTTGCTCGTAATTTCGATCCGAAATTGGCGGAACTGATAGGTTATCGTCAGCATCGACCGAATTTGGGGAATTACGAGGGCCAATCGCCAGCTGTGTTGTTGTGCGATGATGTACCACCCCATCTCGCGGCCACTGACGCGCTAAGGCCTGATCAACAAGCGATGGTTGATGCTTTCATATCGAATTTGTCACAGGCGGCCTGAATGGTGTCTGGTGTTGTGCTCAGTATAAGGTCAAGTTGATGGCGCATGCTACGGCTTTTCTTTTCATCCTCTATCATGAACTATTGCTGGCATGTGCGAGTGGGATCATCCTACTCGGTCTTGATGACCTGCTCGTTTTTTCCATCTGGCTGGTACGGGTCAGACCGAAATCTGCTGTGCTGACGCGGACGCCGATTGAACGACCCCCAATCGCGATATTCGTGCCTGCTTGGGATGAGGCCGGGGTGATTGGTCGGATGCTAACAACATTGATTGATCGTATTGATTATAAAGAATATATTATATTTGTGGGTTGCTATCCAAATGATGCTGGAACGTTGTCGGTCGTGCAGGACGTTGCCGAAAATGAGCCGCGCGTTCGACTGGTGTCAGGCATTTTGGACGGACCAACGACCAAGGCGGAATGCCTCAACCGTTGTTGGCAGGCGCTTTGCAGCTGGGAGGTACAGCATGATGTGAAATTTGCTGCGGTGGTGCTGCATGATGCCGAAGATGTGGTGCATCGTGATGAGCTCAATCTCTTCGCTGCACATTTGCCCTATGTCGATATGATCCAATTGCCGGTTCTGCCCTTTATCGATTTATCATCGCCATGGGTTTCTGGGCATTATGCCGATGAATTCGCATTGGCGCATGGTATTGATATGCCCACCCGTCAGATTATGGGCAGCGCCCTGCCTTCTGCTGGCGTGGGCTGCGCGATTAGCTGTACTGCATTGGCTAGAATTGCTGAAGAACGTGGTGGGCTTCCATTTGATGCGGACAGTCTGACAGAGGATTACGAGCTTGGCCTGCGTCTTGGTATGCTCGGTTACCGCACCAGCTTTGTGCGTGAAAGGTCGAGGGTGACACATGACCTCATCGCCGTGCGTGCTTATTTTCCATCCGAACTAACATCGGCGGTACGCCAGAAGTCTCGCTGGATTCTTGGTATAGCCCTATTTGGCTGGGACAGGTTGGGATGGCATGGTGCTATTATCGACCGTTGGATGCGACTGCGTGATCGGCGTGCGCTCCTGTCAGCTTTCTTGCTTCTACTCAGTTATTTGTCATTGTTCATGAGTGCAGGGGTGGTCATTTTCGATGTCGCTGTGCCTGATACTGTGCCGCCCATATCGCAGACGTTACAAATTGCGCTAACTGTGTCCGGAGCGATGCTCGTTTGGCGATTGCTGGAGCGTGCGGTCGTTGTTTATTGCAGCTATGGTTTAAAACAGGCTCTTTGCTCGATTCCGCGCGCATTGGTCGCAAATGTGATTGCGATGACGGCGGCACGCCGGGCCTTTATGACATATGTTCATTATGAAGCGCGACATCCCGTCATTTGGGACAAGACCAGCCATGTTTTCCCTGATGAGCAAAGGACATGAACACCAAAAGATACCGTGCACATCGGGCCTTGGCGTCGGTCATACTTGGCTGGGTAACGTTTCGTGTGATCGCCTATCAATGGGCGGATCCCAACGTGCGGCTGGTATCTAATGCGCGTCCCATGCAAGCGCCCATTAAAGGTGCTATTGTTCATGAGCCATTATTAATGTTACCATGTCATCTAAATACTATTGAGTTATTAGACGTGCCAAAGATGCCGATCGATAAAGTGAAAGATGCATCGAATATGGTATATGAAATGGCTTTGTCAGGTCTGCAGGATGAGCCAAATTTTGTCTCTCAAAAGAATCTTGCGACGGTTTCGGGTGAGCTGAAACTCAGCATCGACGAGTTTGTAGTTAGATCAGGATGGTATTCCTCTCCTTCAAGACTCAACCTCTATAGTTGGGTGTTTGTGCGGCAACACAGTCCCACCACCAATTTTGTGCCAGAAGGGCAGTTGGGCGGTAGTCAGGCCGGTGTCCGGGCGCTCTATCGTCTTGGCGGGTCTCCAGTTGAATCAATCGCTGCACTCTCAGTGCGAGTGACGCGTCCGTTGGCGATCAATAATGGTGCCGAGGCCGGGTTGGGACTGGAGTTACAACCCATTGCGGGCTTGCCTATTAACGTGATTTTTGAACGGCGTGTGCGATTGGAGCAAGGGGGGCGCAACGCTTGGTCTAGCTTTGTCGCGGGCGGATTTAATCGCCAATTGCCCAACACAAATTGGGTCGCAGACGGGTATGTACAGGCGGGTATGGTGGGTGCGCGACAACGCGATAGGTTTCTAGATGGGGCGATTGGCTTGAATCATCCCTTTGGCTCTGATCCGGATCTGCAAATTGGTTTGGGTGCTTGGGGTGGTATTCAGCCCGGCGTCGAGCGGCTGGATATTGGACCGAGGTTGAAAGGGGTGCTGCACACAACTGTGCTGCCCATCCAATGGGAGGTTACAGCGCGGATGCGGGTTATCGGACAGGTGCGTCCGGCCAGCGGCTTGGCGCTTACGATTTCCAGCGGTTTTTGAGGTGGTAATCTGCATTTAAACCGATTGCGATTGATCGAATTGCGACGGTTGCGATAGGGTTGTCCTAATATGGACATTTACCTCCCCATTGCCGGACTTTCGGTCAACATCCTGATCATCATCGGTCTGGGCGGCGTGGTTGGTATTCTATCCGGCATGTTTGGTGTTGGCGGAGGTTTTCTGGTGACGCCGCTGCTTATCTTTTACGGTATTCCTCCATCTGTGGCAGTAGCTTCTTCCGCGACGCAGATTACAGGTACCAGCGTGTCGGGCGTGTTGGCGTATATGCAGCGCGGCGCAGTTGACGTCCGTATGGGTCTAGTGCTGGTCGCGGGCGGCATTCTGGGCAGCATAAGCGGCGGCTTTCTCTTTCGCTGGCTTCAGAAGGGTGGCCAGATCGATACTGTGGTCGCGCTACTTTATGTCCTGCTGCTCGGTACCATTGGTGGTTATATGGCCAAGGAAGCGTTGCAGACGATTCTGGCTTCCCGGCGTGGTCATCAAATGCCGTTTCAGCGACGACGTCACCACCCTGCTGTTGCTGCTTTGCCAATGCGTTGGCGTTTCTATGGGTCAGGACTTTATATTTCACCATTGGCACCATTCGCCCTTGGACTGGTGTCTGGTATTTTGACGGTATTGCTGGGTGTAGGCGGTGGATTTTTTGTTGTTCCGGCGATGATCTATGTTTTGGGCATGGCGACGGGGATGGTAGTCGGCACCTCCTTGTTTCAGATTTTGTTTGTAACTGCGGCGACGACGCTGGTGCATGCGGTCACCACCAAGTCGGTTGATATCGTGCTGGCCATCCTATTGCTCATTGGCAGTGTGACTGGCGCGCAGCTGGGAGCGCGCATAGCAGCCCGCATTTCGCCAGAATGGCTTCGGTTGATTTTAGCGACGATCGTCCTGCTGGTCGCATTGCGGATGGCGCTTGGGCTTGGGTGGCGGCCTGATGAGATCTATTCGGTGCAGGCCGGGTGATGGCGTTGGTAAAGCGTTTTCTCATCTGCCTGTTGTTGGGGGTGACACTGACAGCCGCGGGGGAACCGCAATTGGTGCCCGATGTGTCGCAGCGCAAGGTCGAGATTCGCTACAGTTTTACCGGCGCAGAATTGCTGTTGTTCGGGGCGATTATTTACCCGGATGAATTGAGCAGACAAAAGGATGCGGATATTGTGGTCGTACTGCGCGGCCCAACCAATTCGATTATCGTGCGGGAAAAGCAGAATATTGGAGGGATTTGGGTCAATGCCGCGACGATGCGGTACCGGTCGGCCCCATCCTTTTATGCCATGGCGAGCTCCCGACCATTACACGATATTGTGGGCGAACGCACTGCGGCTATATACGAATTGGGTGTCGGTAATCTGCAATTATCCCCTGCAAGCAACGAAGCTTCGGGTGAGGAAACCGATAGATTTGAACGCGGCTTTATCGATCTTTTGAAACGGGCGTCATTGTTTCAGGAAAGTGAAAATGGCGTGGAGATCACTGATGGCGCGCTGTATCGTGCGCACATCCGGTTACCTGCCCGTGTGCCGGTGGGGCATTATTCGGCTGAAACTTTCCTGATTCGCGATGGGCATATTATTGCAGCGGCAGTGCGTGACATCGAGATTAGCAAGACAGGTTTCGAGCGATTTGTGGCCGTTGCCGCGGATCAATGGCCATGGTCATATGGCATTGCGGCCATGCTGATTTCGCTTTTATCAGGTCTGGGCGCTGCTGCGCTGTTCCGACGGCTTTAGCGTTTGGCCCAATCCGATTGAATCGGGACAAACGCTGTTTTCATATGCCGTTATTCCTGCATCGTGAAATGCGTCATTGCACCAGACAAGAAACGCTCAGGCGACCTGTGCAGCTTCCTCTTCTTCGTCATCACGCAACACATAGCCGCGTCCCCAGACGGTTTCGATATAATTTTCACCGGCACAGGCCAGAGATAATTTCTTGCGCAGCTTGCAGATGAATACGTCAATGATCTTTAATTCTGGCTCATCCATGCCACCATAGAGATGGTTGAGGAACATTTCCTTGGTCAGCGTGGTGCCCTTGCG
>DITW01000071.1:42154-42304 GCA_002422945.1 Sphingomonadales bacterium UBA6174
GTTCTTCGCGGTGGAAGGGTTTGGTTACATAATCATCGGCACCAAATCCGAGTGCGCGGACCTTACTATCCATCTCGCTGATGCCAGAGAGGATCAGAACAGGCGTCTGGACGCGGGCAACCCGAAGTTTCTTCAGCACGTCATAGCCAT
>DITW01000086.1 GCA_002422945.1 Sphingomonadales bacterium UBA6174
ACCACTCAGAAGGGGGCAGATCAATCCGAACACAACGGTCCCACTGAGATGCTGAAACAAGTTCAGCATGACGAAGGTGGGGAAATCAAAGGCGACCGTGCTGCTGGGGGGGTGACATTGATGGTAAGGCCTAGGTGATTGATTTTTTGTAACTTTGATGGTAGTTGTTAAAAATCAGGTCCCCGGCATGCCGTCTTGAGGCGTTCGAGCGAGCAGACATCAGCTCAAGGCCGATCCCGGGGACACCCTGAATGACAGGGTTTGTGTTCCTGTGGCTTGGGTAGCTCATGGGCAGATCGAGATGACAACATACACCACACTTCCCGTTGGCGTTAATTTCCTGTAGAGGCCGCGGTCTATGGACAGCCTGCATTCCCAAGCCCCGATGGCCCGCCCCGGCCATATCGATCCCGTTCCCGTGCCGCGGGTGGTGACGCCACGCGCCGATGGCAAGATCGACCTGTTGGGCCGGTCGAAGGACGAATTGAAGCAGATCCTGCTCGATGCCGGGCTGGACGCCAAGCAGGCGAAGCTGCGGGCCAAGCAATTATGGCATCAGATCTACAATCGCGGCGCGACTCAGTTCGATGCGATGACCGATATCGCCAAGTCGATGCATGGCTGGCTTGATGAGCATTTCGTGGTCGAGCGGCCGGAAGTGATCGAGGCGCAGGTGTCGGTCGATGGTACGCGCAAATGGCTGCTGCGGGCGCCGGATGGCGAAGATTATGAAATGGTCTTCATCCCCGATGCGGATCGCGGCACCTTGTGCGTGTCGAGCCAGGTCGGCTGCACGCTGAACTGTCGTTTTTGCCATACCGGCACGATGCGGCTGGTGCGGAACCTCACGACCAGCGAAATCGTCGGTCAGATCATGCTCGCGCGTGATGCGCTGGGCGAATGGCCGAGCCAGCCCGAGGGGCGTCTACTCACCAACATCGTGATGATGGGCATGGGTGAGCCTTTGTACAATTTCGACAATGTGCGCGATGCGCTCAAGATCGTGATGGATGGCGATGGCATTGCCTTGTCCAAGCGGCGGATTACTTTGTCCACATCGGGCGTGGTGCCGATGATGGAACGCGCAGGGCGTGAAATCGGGGTCAATCTCGCGGTGTCGCTTCATGCCGTTACCAAGGAAATTCGCGACGAAATCGTCCCGATCAACCGCAAATATGGCATTGAGGAATTGTTGCAGGCCTGTGCCGATTATCCCGGCGTCAACAATGCGCGACGCATCACCTTTGAATATGTGATGCTGAAGGACAAGAACGACCGTGACGAGGACGCGCATGAGCTGGTCCGGCTGATCCGCAAGTATAAGCTGCCCGCCAAGGTTAATCTCATCCCGTTCAACCCTTGGGAAGGGTCGTGCTATGAAACGTCCCTGCCCGAACAGGTGAAGCGTTTTTCCAACATCGTGTTCAACGCAGGCATTTCTGCCCCCGTCCGCACCCCGCGTGGGCGCGATATTGATGCCGCCTGTGGCCAGTTGAAAACGAGTTCGGAGAAAAAGAGCCGGGCGGAACTGGATCGGCTGGCCGAGGAAAAGCTTGCGGCTTTAGGTTAAGCCTCAGTCGCCGGCGCGGGCATCGGCCCGCATAGGCTTTCCTCTCAATTAGCTCGGGCGGCCGTCAGGCCTTGCGGCGCTAAAGCGCCGTTGGTGGCAGTTGTTGGCGATGGTGAAACCCCATTTCGTCACCCTGAACTTGTTTCAGGGTCCTTCCCAGACTTGCGGGAGATGCTGAACCAAGTTCAGCATAACGAAAAACGAGAATCCCGTTATTCCACGACCTTCATCAGCCTGCGTTCGAGTGGGGCGAGGATGGGGCCGAGTTCGTGACCGCGTTTGATGATCAGGCCGGATTCATTGACCAATGCCCACATGCCCTGTTTCTGGCGCAGCGCCGGGCGCTTTTCGATGCGGATTTCCGGACGTTCTGCCGCGCGGCGAAAGGCGGCGAAGGCGGCGATGTCGCGGTCCATGTGCATCGCATAATCGCGCCACATGCCCGCCGCGACCATGCGGCCATACAGGTCCATGATGCGTTGCAATTCGATCCGCTCAAACCCGACTTGCAGGATTTGTCCGGGGCGATGCGAACCGGTGGGTGGGAAGGGGGTGACGTCACCCATAAGTGACGATCACGCCCGGATTAGCCATTTTTCCGCGCGGCGACATCGGCTTTGGCGGCCGCGTCGCGCTCTTCGATCAGCGCAGATAATCGGGAGCGCAGCACCTCGATTTCGCATTTCAGCAGATCGAGCTGTTGTGTCGCAGGATCGAAACGGTCGGCGCATTGCGTGCCATAAGGCACGAAGTCCTTTTGATATTCCTGTGCATCCACCAGCATCGGCTTGGCCGGGATGCCAACGACGACAGCCCCTTCCGCCACGTCCTTAGTAACGACGGCATTGGCGCCGACCCGCGCGCGGGGGCCGATGGTGATTGGGCCAAGCACTGCCGCGCCCAGCGAGATGATCGCGCCTTCGCAAATGGTCGGGTGGCGTTTGCCGCCGACGCCGCTGGTGGGGTTGGTGCCGCCCAAGGTCGCGCCTTGGTAGATCGTGACATTATCGTGGATTTCAGCGGTTTCGCCGATGACGACAAAGCCATGGTCGATGAAGAAATTGCGACCGATCGTCGCACCGGGATGGATGTCGATCGCGGTCAGGAAACGGGCGATATGATTGACCAGCCGGGCGAGGAAAAACAGATCCGCCTGAAACAGCCAATGGGCGATGCGATGGAAACCGAGCGCGATGACGCCGGGGTAGAGCAGCACCTCCCAGCGCGAACGGGGCGCAGGATCGCGTGCGCGGATCGAATCGAGATACTCGATCAGCCTGCCAAACATTGCGCGCCCTTTCACCGTTTAAAGAAGTCCTATGTAGTAGTGCTTCGTAAAAATTTCTAGTGCCGGGGCCGGTTGGACGTGGATATGCGGTCAAATGACCGTGATGAGTCTTGTCTTTTTATGGGGCATAGTCCACCGCAGCACTGGAGATTGAAGCATCATGCGGAAATTGGGGGCCAGTTTTCGGCACCGAATGATGCGACGACAAAATGAGAGCGTGCGACCTGCGTCGCATATGATGTTCGCGCGCTTTACGCTTGAGGAGTGAGTGGCATGCTGTTCGGTTTTGAGCTGCAAGATGTGCTGCCGTTTATCGTGGTGGGTTTTGCGGCGCAATTGGTCGATGGCGCGCTTGGCATGGCCTTTGGCGTGATTTCCAGCACCTTGCTGGTGTCGCTGGGCGTGCCGCCTGCGACGGCCTCTGCCACGGTGCATCTGGCCGAATGCTTCACCACCGGCGTTTCGGGGGCGAGCCATATTCTCCACAAGAATGTGAACTGGAAATTATTGGCGCGACTGGCTGTGCCGGGGATGCTGGGCGGCGCGGCGGGGGCGTATTTGCTGTCCAATATCGATGCGTCGATCGCCAAGCCTTATGTGCTCGCCTATCTGACCTGCATCGGGATTTACCTGCTGGTGCGCGGCATCCGCCATACCGAGATGGAGCGCCGGGTCCGCGTGATCGAGCCTTTGGGCCTGTTGGGCGGCTTTCTCGATGCATCGGGCGGCGGCGGCTGGGGACCGATTGTGACCAGCAATCTGTTGTTGCAGGGCAGCGATCCGCGCACGACGGTCGGTTCGGTCAATACTGCCGAGTTCTTCATCACGACGACGATTTCGGCGACCTTCATTTTCTCGCTGGGCGCAGAGGCCTTTTCGGCGGCGATTGTCGGCTTGATTGTGGGCGGTGTGGTGGCCGCGCCATTGGGCGCATGGCTGACCAAGCATATTCCCGCCCGGCCCTTGTTGATCATGGTCGGTGTGGTGTTGACGCTGACCAGCCTTGTCGGCTGCGCCAAGGCGTTCAAGCTGTTCTGATCGCCAGTTCTGATCGTTGGCGTTATCGATAAATTGCGGTATATTGCCCCCTCGTGATTGAGGGGGTCGATCAATGACTGTGTTCCTGCCGACGCTGAAGCAACTTCAATATCTGGTCGCGCTCAAGGACCATGGCCATTTCGGCAAGGCCGCCGATGCGTGTTTCGTCACTCAGTCCACATTGTCGGCGGGTTTGCGCGAACTGGAAACATTGATCGGCATCATTCTGGTCGAACGCACCCGCCGGGTCGTCCGCTTCACCCCTTTGGGCGATCGGGTCGCGGAAAAAGCCCGGCGCGTGCTGCGTGAGGCGGAGGAATTGGGCGATCTGGTCAAGGCATCGGGCGAACCCTTGTCGGGCGAATTGCGGATGAGCGTCATCCCGACGATTGCGCCATTTCTGTTGCCGCGCATCCTGCCGAAATTGCGGGCCGATTGGCCGGACCTCAAGCTTTATCTGCGCGAGGAGCCGAGTGCGGCGGCGTGCGAATCGCTGCATAGCGGCCATGTCGATTGCGTGTTGCTGGCGCTGCCTTATGCCTGTGGTGATGTCGAGACCGCCGTCTTGTTCGAGGATTTCCTGTTTCTCGCCATCCCCGGCGATGAAGTGATACCGGACCGCGCCACGCCCGATCTGATTGCACCGGATCGGTTGTTGTTATTAGAGGATGGGCATTGTCTGAAAGACCATGCGCTGGCCGCCTGCAATCGCCCCGAATTACGGGCGGAGGCGACGATGTTGGGAACCTCGCTGCACACTTTGGTGCAGATGGTGGATAATGGTCTGGGCGTCACATTATTGCCGGAAATGGCGATAGATGCGGGAATTTTGCAGAATACGAAAATTCAGGCGCGTCGGTTGGTCGCCGGACATCCGAGCCGGACCATCGCATTGATCTGGCGCAAGGCCAGCCCCCGGACCAAGGAGTTCCTCTTGCTGGCCGAGGCACTTAAGGACATGGAGCGGACGGCGGTTTGACCGGTTGCATATCGGCAAGCGCCGCGCCAAAGAGTGGTTTCGTATCGAATACAAGGGACAATTGCATGACTGACACCGGGATCGATTTTGCCAGCTTGCTGTGTTCGCGGTTGTGCCACGATCTGTTGAGCCCGGTGGGCGCGATCAACAACGGGCTGGAATTGCTGGCGGATGAGCATGATCCCGATATGCGCGCGCGCTGCATGGAGTTACTCAATGAAAGCGCGCGGGCATCGGCGAACAAGCTGAAATTCTTCCGCCTTGCCTTTGGTGCGGCCGGTGGCTTTGCCGATATGGTCGATGTGCGCGAGGCTAAGGCCGCGATCGAAGGTCTGATCGGTGCGGATAGCCGCACGACGCTTGGCTGGATGGTGTCGCAGCCGACCTTGAGCAAACCCGCGATCAAGACCTTGCTCAACCTGTCGTTGATTGCGTCCGATGCGCTGGTGCGCGGCGGGCAGCTTGATATTGCGGCGGAAGGCAGCGAAATCGTGATCCGCGCCTCTGGCCCGCGCATGATCCTTGACCCGGAATTACGCACGGCGCTGGCAGGCGAGACGGCGGCGGATGCGTTGACTCCGCGCGCGGCGGTGGCGTGGCTGGTGCATAATCTGATCCGCGATGCGGGCGCTACCTTCCAATTGTCGGAGCCGGAACCGACCGTTCTCGTATTTGGTGTGTCGGGGCTTCAATAAACTCGGCTTGGTAATAAGCATGGGGCGCGAAGAGTCGGTTCGCGCTTGCAGAATCGGTACGATCTGTTATTCGCCGCCGTTCCGAACGGATGGGCTGGCTCAAATGGGCTGCCATGTTCATCTCTGATCGGTTTACTGTAAGGAGACCAAAATGCCCAAGCTCAAGACCAAGAGCGGTGTGAAGAAGCGCTTCAAGATCACCGCAAATGGCAAGATCAAGCATGGCGTCGCTGGCAAGCGTCACCGTCTTATCAGCCATAATTCGAAATATATCCGCCAGAATCGCGGCACGTCTGTGCTGTCGGATGCCGATAGCCCCACAGTGAAGCTGTGGGCGCCGTACGGCCTGCGTTGAGATCGGGAGGATATAATTTATGGCACGCGTGAAACGGGGTGTTACCACCCACGCCAAGCATAAGCGGATTCTCGATCAGGCGAAGGGCTATTATGGCCGTCGCAAGAACACGATCCGTATCGCTCGTCAGGCCGTCGAAAAGGCCGGACAATACGCATATCGCGACCGTAAGGTTAAGAAGCGGTCCTTCCGTGGTTTGTGGATCCAGCGCATCAACGCTGCCGTCCGCATGGAAGGCCTGACCTATGGCGTGTTCATGCACGGCCTGAAGCTCGCCAACATCGAACTGGACCGGAAAGTCCTGGCCGATCTGGCAGTGAATGAAGCCGCTGCATTCAGCGCGATTGTTGCCCAAGCCAAGGCGGCTCTGCCCCAGGCTGCGTAATGCGCACTGACTAGGTTACAAAAGGGGCGCGGGCGGCATCAGCTTTCCGTGCCCTTTTTCTTTTGAAGACGCGTCGATTCCAGTGTTGCGGAAAAAGATGGGAAGTTTTGGGGGCAATGGCTTTGGACGAACTTAAAGCGGACCTGTTGGTGCAGATCGAAGGCGCGACCTCACTTGACGCGCTGGATGCCGTCCGTGTGGCGGCGCTCGGCAAGCAGGGCAGCGTATCCGCATTGTTGAAGTCGCTGGGCGGCATGTCGCCGGATGAGCGGCAGGTGCAAGGTCCAAAGATCAATGGCCTGCGCGAAGCGGTGACCAATGCCATTGCCGACCGCAAGGCAGCGCTGGAAGGTGCGGCGTTGAACGCGCGGCTCGCGTCCGAGAAACTGGACATGACATTGCCTGCGCCCGCATTTCCCGCAGGCTCGGTCCATCCGGTCAGTCAGGTGATGGACGAACTGGCCGAAATCTTCGCTGACCTTGGCTTTGCCGTCGCGACCGGGCCGGAAGTCGAAGATGACTGGCATAATTTCACCGCGCTCAACATTCCGGAAAGCCATCCGGCGCGGGCGATGCACGACACTTTCTATTTCCCCGATGAAGTCGATGGGAAGAAGATGCTGCTGCGCACCCACACATCGCCTGTGCAGATCCGCACGATGATGTCGCAAAAGCCGCCGTTCCGTATCATTGCACCGGGGCGCGTCTATCGTTCGGATTCGGATGCGACCCACACGCCGATGTTCCATCAGATCGAAGGTCTGGTGATCGATCGCGGCATCCATATGGGCCATCTCAAATGGACGCTGGAGACATTTCTCAAGGCATTTTTCGAGCGCGATGACGTCGTGTTGCGGATGCGGCCCAGCTATTTCCCGTTCACCGAACCTTCGGCAGAGGTCGATGTCGGCTTCACCCGCGATAAATCGGGCCGCCGCGTGATCGGCGGATCGGAAGGCTGGATGGAGGTGCTCGGTTCCGGCATGGTTCACCCGAAGGTGATCGAAGCCTGTGGGCTGGACCCGAATGAATGGCAGGGCTTTGCCTTTGGCACCGGGGTCGACCGGTTGGCGATGCTGAAATACGGGATGGATGATTTGCGCGCATTTTTTGACGGCGATCTGCGCTGGCTGAAACATTATGGATTTGCGGCGCTGGATGTGCCCACCTTGTCCGGGGGAGTGGGCGCATGAAGTTCACCCTGAGCTGGCTGAAAGAGCATCTCGACACGGATGCCGATATCAACGCCATTTCGGTCGCGCTGACGCAGATCGGGCTGGAAGTGGAGGGCATTGAGAATCCTGCGGAAAAGCTCGCTGGTTTCAAGGTCGCCAAGATATTGACCGCCGCGCCGCATCCGCAGGCCGATAAATTGCAGGTCTTGACCGTCGATGCGGGCGATGGCGCGTTGCAGGTCGTATGCGGTGCCCCCAATGCGCGTGCCGGTCTTGTCGGCGTGTTCGGGATTGAGGGCGCGGTGGTCCCGGCCAATGGCATGGTGTTGCGCAAGGCCGCGATCCGTGGCGTTGAATCCAATGGCATGATGTGTTCGACCCGCGAATTGGAATTGGGCGAAGACCATGACGGCATTATCGAATTGCCTGAAAATGCGCCGATTGGCACGAATTTCGCCGATTATGCCGCGTTGAACGATCCGGTGATCGATGTGGCGATCACCCCCAATCGTCAGGATTGCATGGGCGTGCGCGGCATTGCCCGCGATCTTGCCGCCGCTGGTTTTGGCGGGTTGAAACCGCTCAATATTCCGCAGGTCGCCGCTGTGTTCCCGTGCCCGATTGAGGTGCGGACCGATGATCAATCGGGTTGCCCGGCCTTTTATGGCCGCGTTATCCGGGGTGTGACCAACGGCGCATCGCCCGATTGGATGCAGCGCCGGTTGCAGGCCGTGGGTCAGCGCGCGATTTCCGCATTGGTCGACATCACCAATTATGTGATGCTCGATCATGGTCGCCCGAGCCATGCCTATGATCTGTCCACGCTGGCGGGGCCGGTGGTGGCGCGCAAGGCCAAGGACGGGGAGCGCGTGACCGCGCTCAATGGCAAGGAATATGCGCTGGACAGCAGCATGACCGTCATCGCCGATGCCAATGGCGTGCATGACATTGCCGGGATCATGGGCGGCGAACATTCGGGGTGCAGCGACACGACGACCGATGTGTTGTTGGAGGTCGCCTATTTCGACCCGGATCATATCGCCCGCACCGGGCAGAGACTGGCGCTTGCGTCCGATGCACGCAGCCGGTTCGAACGTGGGGTGGACCCGGCGTTTCTCGATGACGCGACGCAATTGCTGACGGGCCTGATCCAGTCGATTTGCGGCGGTGAGGCATCCGAGATCGTTCGTTCCGGCCAGCCGCCGGAACTGGGCCGCACGATCCGCTATGACCCGCAATTGAGCGAGCGTCTGGGCGGGGTTGCGGTGCCGGACGCGCAGCAGCGTGCGATTTTGACGGGCCTTGGCTTCAAGATCGATGCGGGCTGGACGGTGTCGGTGCCGAGCTGGCGGCGCGATGTCGATGGCGCGGCGGATCTGGTGGAAGAAGTAATCCGCGTGATCGGTCTCGACAATGTGCCGAGCACGCCATTGCCGCGCACCGAGGGTGTGGCCCGTCCGACGGCGACGCCGATGCAGATGGTTGAACGTCGCGCACGTCGTGCGGCTGCTGCGCGTGGCCTGCAAGAGGCGATCACCTGGTCATTTCTGCCGGAAGCGCAGGCGGCGGCATTTGGCGGTGGCGTGTGGACATTGTCCAACCCGATTTCCGAAGATCTGAAGGTCATGCGTCCTTCGTTGTTGCCCGGTCTGTTGGCTGCGGCGCAGCGCAATGCCGACCGTGGCGCGGACAGCATTCGTCTGTTTGAAATCGGGCGGCGCTATCTGGCTGAAGGTGAACGCCTGACTTTGGGCGTGGTGCTGGCAGGCGAACGCAGCCCGCGCAACTGGCAACAGGGCAAGGCGCAGGGCTTTGACGCATTCGATGCCAAGGCCGAGGCGCTGGCATTGCTGGCGGCTGCCGGTGCGCCGGTCGATAATTTGCAGGTGATGGGCGAGGCGGGGGATCATTTCCACCCCGGCCAATCCGCGACCTTGCGGCTGGGGCCGAAAACGGTGGTGGCGAGCTTTGGCACGCTGCACCCGGCAACGGCCAAGGCCTTCGGACTGGAAGGGCCGGTGGTCGCGATCGAGATTTATCTCGATGCCCTGCCGGTGAAAAAGTCCAAGGATGGCTTTATGCGTCCGGCCTATACCCCGCCTGCATTGCAGACGGTGCGGCGCGACTTTGCGTTCCTGATGCAGGCGGATGAGCCGGTCGACGGCCTGTTGCGTGCGGTACGCGGCGCGGACAAGGTCAATATCGTCGCGGTGCGGCTGTTCGATCTGTTCACCGGCCAAGGCGTGGCCGAAGGGCAGAAATCGGTCGCGATCGAAGTGGCGTTGCAGCCGGTCGACAAGAGCTATGACGAGGCGGCGTTAAAGGCCATTTCGGAAAAGATCGTCGCGGCTGCGGTCAAGCAAGGGGCGACATTGCGCGGGTGAGGTCGCGGCCCTCCCTATATTCTTCATGCCCCTCCCCCTTCGTCACCCTGAACTTGGTTCAGGGTCCATCCGCACTGTCGCATCTGGATGCTGAAACAAGTTCAGCATGACGAGCGTGAGGAGGGTGACGAAGGGGAAACCGTTCACGGCCAGCACATAAACGCGACATTGCCTTTACAGGCGGGCAGCTTATGTTGCGCTTCACAGTTCTAACACGGGATATTACATGCAGCCGGTCATTTTTGGACTTGAGGGCGAGGTTCTGACGGAACGGGAGCGCGCCTTGTTTCGCGCCTCGAACCCGGCGGGTTATATCTTGTTCAAGCGCAATATTTCGGGCGAGGCGCAGTTGCGGGCGTTGACCGATAGCCTGCGCGAATTATCCGGGCGCAATGATGTGCCGATCCTGATCGATCAGGAAGGTGGCCGCGTCGCCCGAATGCAGCCGCCGATCTGGCCTGCATTCCCTAAGGCGGAATTGTTCGACCGGCTTTATGATGTCGCCCCGATTTCCGCGATTGAAGCGGCGCGGGCCAATGCGCGGGCGATTGCGTTGATGCTGCATCAGGCGGGCGTCAATGTGAACTGCCTGCCATTGCTCGATGTGCGTCAGCCCGATGCCCATGACATTATCGGCGACCGGGCCTTGGGTGCAGAACCGCAGCGGATCGCCGCCATGGGGCAGGCGGTGCTGGAGGGCATGGCATCGGCGGGCGTGGTCGGCATTATCAAGCATATTCCCGGCCATGGCCGCTCATTCGCCGATAGCCATCTTGATCTGCCGGTGGTCGATGCCTCTGCGGAAGAGTTGGAAATCGATCTTGCGCCGTTCATCGCGCTGCATGATGCGCCGATGGCGATGACCGCGCATATCGTTTACCCAGCATGGGATGCGGCGCGGTGTGCCAGCCTGTCGCCATTGGTGATTGTCGATATCATTCGTGAGCGGATCGGTTTTGACGGATTGCTGATGTCCGATGATCTCGGGATGAAGGCGCTGACCGGCAGCTTTGGTGAACGCGCCGAGGGCGTGGTGCGTGCGGGCTGCGATGTGGCGCTGCATTGTTCGGGCGAGTTTGCCGAGATGGAGGCGATTGCCTTGGCCTTGGGCGAGATCAGCGATCTGGCGTATCTCCGGCTGGAACGCGCGATGGCGAGCGTGATTGGCGCCGATCCGTTGGCGGGCGAGGATTTTGCCACCGTCACGGCCAAGCGCGATGCATTATTGGCACTGGTGGCCTGATGTCGACGGCGTCCCTGTTTTTCGAGCAGGCGCCGGACACGAGCGACGTTGAACGATTGGTGATCGAGGTCGGCGGCTGGGAAGGGCCGCTTGATCTGTTGCTGACATTGGCGCGCAATCAAAAGGTCGATTTGCGCGAAATTTCGATTTTGGCGCTGGTCGATCAATATCTGAATTTCATTCGGGATGCGAAGCAACTGCGGCTTGAACTCGCGGCGGATTATCTCGTGATGGCGGCGTGGCTTGCCTATTTGAAATCCGGCCTGTTGCTGCCGCGCCCGGCGGATATCGATCCGGATCCGGAAGAATTGGCGATGCGCCTGCAATTGCGCTTGCAGCGGCTGGATGCGATGCGCGAGGCGGGGGCGCGGTTGATGGGGCGTGATCGGCTGGGCCGTGATGTCTTTCTGCGCGGCGTGCCAGAGGGGTTGCGGACCCTGCGCAAAACGGCGTGGGATGCGTCGCTTTATGATCTGATTGCGGCCTATGGCCATTTGCGGGCGCGGGCCGAGCCGCCGGTGCATCTGGTGCGGGTGCGTAATGTCATGCCGCTGGATGAGGCGATTGAGCGGGTCGGGCGTTTGGTCGGGGCGCAGATCAACTGGGCCGAAATCGGGGTGTTCCTACCCGCCGACAAGGACCCGGCCTATCGCCGCTCGGCACTGGCGTCGTCCTTTGTCGCGGCGCTGGAACTGGCGCGGCTGGGGCGGGTCGAACTGGCGCAGGATGAGGCGTTTGCGCCGTTGATGATTCGCAGGGGCCAAAATCATGAGCGCAATCATGGCTGAGGAAATGACCTTCGACGATGTGGGTGAGGCATTGGACGGCTTGCCCATCGGCCTGCCGGAAGAGGAACGGTTGCGGGCGTTGGAGGCGTTGCTGTTCGCGGCGCAAGAGCCGATGTCGCAGGCGGATATTGCGCGTCATTTGGGTGAATTGCCGGGATTGATTGCCTCATTGCGCAGCCTTGCGGCGCATTATGCCGGGCGCGGGATCAATCTGGTCGAACGCGGCGGTAAATGGCATTTCCAGACGGCGGGCGATCTTGCCCATTTGTTACGGCGCGAGCGCGAGGAACCGCGCAAATTGTCGCGGGCTGCGATCGAGACGCTCGCGATCATCGCCTATCATGAGCCGGTGAGCCGGGGCGAGATCGAGGCCATTCGCGGGGTGCAGATTTCAAAAGGCACGCTGGATGTGCTGTTGGAGGCGGGTTGGGTCCGTCCGGCAGGAAGGCGCGAAAGTCCCGGCAGGCCGCTACTTTATGCGACCACCAATGGCTTTCTGGCGCATTTCGGCCTGACCTCGCGGCGCGATTTGCCGGGGATCGAGGATTTAAAGGCGGCGGGCCTGCTTGATCCGGTGGATGAGACGGTGATGCAACTCGCGCTGGAAAGCCGCGACGAGGAAGAGTAGAGAGAGACAAAGGAGTTTACTCGATGGGTAGTTTCAGCATCTGGCATTGGTTGGTCGTTGGCATTCTCGTGATGCTGTTGTTCGGCAAGGGCCGGTTCTCCGATATGATGGGCGATGTCGCCAAGGGCATAAAATCGTTCAAAAAAGGTATGGCTGAAGAGGATGAAGCGCCCAAGCAGGTCGATTCTCCGCCGGTCGTGCCGCCAGTGATCGAAAATAGCAAAACGCGCGAAGAGCAATCGCGTTGATGTTGTCGGCATAGGTCCGGCACGATGTTCGATGTTGCTTCGTCGGAATTGTTGATGGTGGCAGTGGTCGCGCTGGTCGTGATTGGCCCCAAGGATTTGCCGCGCGTGATGCGTGTGGTTGGTCATTGGCTGGGCAAGGCGCGGGGTGTGGCCCGGCATTTTCGGGCGGGCATGGATGAAATGATCCGCCAGTCGGAAATGGACGATCTGAACCGCAAATGGGCCGAGCAGAATGAACGGATCATGCGCGAACATCCGATGACGGATACCGAGCGCGATGCATTGGCGGATGCGGGGCCAGTGATGACGCCGCGTCCTGATCTGATTGCGTCGGTGTCTCCTGTCGCGGATGATGCCGATCCTGCGCCGGTGACACCCGCCGATCCCGCCACGCGCCAAGAAGGTTGAACCTGCCTTGATCGACGATCTTGATGAATCCAAGGCACCATTGCTTGAACATCTGGTAGAACTGCGCAACCGGTTGTTGTGGAGTTTTGGTGCGCTCGCAATCGCCTTTGGCGTGTGCATGTATTTTTCCAAGCCGATCTTCACGATCCTTGTGCGCCCCTTGCTGATGGCCGGGCAGGGCAAGCTCATTTACACCGACATTTTCGAGGCGTTTTTCGTTGAATTGAAGGTCGCGTTTTTCGCGGCGTTGATGCTCGCGTTTCCGGTATTTGCGATACAGGCGTGGAAGTTCATTGCCCCCGGTCTTTATGCCAAGGAAAAGCGCGCCTTTCTGCCGTTCTTGCTGCTGACGCCGATCCTGTTCGGGCTAGGGGCATCGCTTGCGTATTTCTTCGCCATGCCGGTCGCGCTGCATTTCCTGCTTGGCTATCAGGGCAATTTCGGCGGCGTGACGTCCGAGGCCTTGCCTGCGATTGGTAATTATCTCGACTTCGTGACCAAGTTCATTTTCGGCTTTGGCGTGGCGTTTTTGCTGCCGGTGTTGCTGGTGCTGTTGGAAATGACCGGAATCGTGACCCGCCAGCAACTGTCATCCGGGCGGCGCTATGCGATTGTCGGCGCATTTGCGGTGGCGGCAGTACTGACCCCGCCTGATGTCGTGTCGCAGCTGTTGCTCGCGGTGCCGTTGATCGTTTTATACGAGCTGGCGTTGATTGGGATCTGGTTTAACGAAAAGCGGAGGTGATTGGGGGGGGGCTCCGTCCGCCCTCCCTCCACACACACATATACTTCGTCACCCTGAACTTGTTTCAGGGTCTATGCCGTACCGTTCGGTTGGGATGCTGAAACAAGTTCAGCATGACGAGAGAGAGTATGTGTATGGCGGGATGACGATTTTAACCCCCACCTTATTTCATCAATACCAGTTCTTCGGCCATGCTGGGGTGCAGCGCCATGGTGTCGTCGAATGCCGCCTTGTTGAGGCCGGCTTTGACCGCGATGGCAGCGGCTTGCAGGATTTCCGACGAGTCCGGGCCGATCAAATGCAGGCCGACGACTTTTTCATCCGGCCCGGCGGTGATCATCTTATACAGGCCGCGTTCCTGCCTGCCGGAGACGACATTCTTCATCGGGCGGAAGTCGGATTTATAGATCCTGATCCCATCGCCATATTGGGCGCGGGCATCTTCTTCGGTGAGGCCAACGCCCGCGAGCGGCGGGCTGCTGAACACGGCGGTCGGGATCGCGTCATAATCGACGGTGCGCGGATTATTCCCGAACACCGTATCGGCAAAGGCATGACCCTCGCGGATCGCGACCGGGGTGAGCTGCACCCGGTTGGTAACATCGCCGACCGCATAGATGCTGTCTACATTGCTGCGGTTGTATTCATCCACGACAATCGCGCCTGCCTTGTCCAGCGCCACGCCCGCGTTTTCGAGGCCGAGACCTTGGGTTTTCGGGCTGCGGCCAATCGCGAACATCACCATGTCGGTTTCGATTTGACCTTGATCGCCGCCATCGACGATCAGGCTGCCGTCCGCCTGCTTGGTGATGCCCTTCAACGGGAAGTTGAAGCGCACATCCACGCCCTTGGCGGTCGTCATGGCGACGAGCCGGTCGACGATTTCGGTATCATAGCCACGCAGCATCCGCTCGCCACGGGTAATGAGCGTGACCTCCACGCCGAATGCATGGAGAATGCCCGCGAATTCATTGGCGATATAGCCCGCGCCTGCGATCACCGCGCGCTTGGGCAAAGCGTCCAGATGGAAGACCTCGTTCGAGGTGATACCATATTCGGCCCCCGGCACATTCGGGATCGTCGGCCAGCCGCCCACGGCCACAAGAATGACCTTGGCGGTCACGGTCTTGCCGGATGCGAGCGTCACCTCATGCGGGCCGGAGATGGTTGCACGTTCGGGAAAGAGGGTGACGTGGTTGTTGTTGAGCGTCTGGGTATACAGACCCTCCAGCCGGGTTACATCATCCAGCACGACATCGCGCAAGCGTTGCCAGTTGAAACTTGCACCCTGAATGTCCCAGCCGAACCGCGCGGCATCATGCAGATCTTCGGCAAAATGCGCGCCATAGACCAGCATCTTTTTCGGCACGCAGCCGCGAATGACGCAGGTGCCGCCGACGCGATGTTCTTCGGCTACCGCGACCTTTGCGCCATGCGATGCGGCGATGCGGGAGGCGCGGACACCGCCAGAACCGGCGCCGATGATGAACAGGTCAAAGTCGAAGGACATGGGATATAACCTCGGTCATTTATCTCGCGGCCCAGATGCAGGACCATATGAAGTTCGGCAAACCGGAATATTGGATCAGTGTGATCGATTATGCCGGGCTGCGCTTGTAATGCTGGCGGAAGTTGCTGGCGAAGGCGGTGAGGGTGCCGGATGCAATCGCATCGCGCAAGCCCTGCATCAGCGACTGGTAAAACCAGATATTATGCTGGGTCATCAGCATCGCGCCGAGAATTTCGCCCGAACGGATCAAATGATGGAGATAGGCGCGTGAAAAGCGGGTGCAGGCGGGGCAGCCGCAGCGTTCATCAAGCGGGGACATGTCTTCGGCATGTTTCGCGTTGCGGATGTTGACCGGGCCATTCCATGTGAACGCCTGCCCATTACGGCCCGACCTTGTCGGCAGCACGCAATCGAACATATCGACGCCGCGTTCGACCGCGCCGACAATGTCATCCGGCTTGCCGACGCCCATCAGATAGCGTGGCTTTTCATCCGGCAATTGGCCCGGCGCATAATCGAGCACGCCGAACATTGCCTCTTGCCCTTCGCCGACCGCAAGTCCGCCAATCGCATAGCCGTCAAAGCCGATGTCGATCAGCGCTTGCGCCGAATGCTGGCGGAGTTGCTGATCGAGCGAGCCTTGCTGAATGCCGAACAGGGCGGATCGCGCCGCATGTTCGGTGCCGCTGTCGAATCCGTCGCGCGACCTTTTGGCCCAGCGCATCGAACGTTCCATCGATCGCGCGGCCTCATCCGGAGTCGCGCCGTTTTTGGTGCATTCGTCAAAGGCCATGACAATGTCGGAACCGAGCAGGCGCTGAATTTCCATCGAGCGTTCGGGCGAGATCATGTGCCGCGAGCCATCGAGATGGCTTTGAAAGGCGACGCCCTCTTCGCTCATCTTGGTGAGCGCCGACAGGCTCATCACCTGATAGCCGCCGCTGTCCGTCAGAATCGGACGATCCCAATCCATGAAGCGATGCAATCCGCCCAGCCGCGCCATGCGTTCCGCGCCGGGGCGGAGCATCAGATGATAGGTATTGCCCAGAATGATGTCCGCGCCTGCCGCGCGCACCTCTTCCGGGCGCATCGCCTTGACGGTAGCGGCAGTGCCGACCGGCATGAACGCGGGCGTGCGAATTTCGCCGCGCTGCATCTGGATGACGCCGGTACGGGCCTTGCCATCGCGGGCGTGGATGTTGAACTGGAAACGGGGGGGCGTAGCGGTTTTCATGGCGGTTGGTCCTGCGACATGCGGATAAGGCATGGCAAGTGAAAAGCGACGCACTTGATTTGTGGCGCTGGTCATGCGAGGCGCGCGGCCATGGAAATCGGTTGGGACATCATTGCGATCTTGAGCCTGGTCGGGCTGTGCGCAGGTTTTATCGACAGCATCGCAGGCGGTGGTGGCCTGATCGCGCTGCCGGCGATTCTGGCGACCGGCATGTCGCCTTTGGCGGCGCTTGGCACCAATAAGGCGCAGTGCATCTTCGGCACGATTACCGCGACCTATCGATTCGCCAAGGCGGGATTGGTCGAATGGCGCTATATCACGCCCGCGATTATCGGTGCGGCGGTCGGTGCCTGTATCGGGGTATGGGCGGTGCAGAGCGTCAGCCCGGGCGGTCTGAAATTCGTGATTCCGCTGCTGCTGCTGTTGGCGGCGGGCTATTTTCTGTTTTCGCCACGGATGCATGATGAGGACGCGCATCGCCGTTTGTCCACGCGTGGATTTACGGTGGCGGCGGCGGGACTTGGTTTTTACGATGGCTTTTTTGGTCCCGGCGCGGGCAGTTTTTACACCGCCGGGTTGGTCGCCTTATATGGCATGGGCCTGACCCGCGCGACCGCGCATACCAAAGTGTTGAACATGACCAGCAATGTGATTGCGACCGTGGCGTTCTCGATTGCGGGCTATCCTGTCTGGAAAGTCGGGATTGCGATGGGCTTGGGCCAGATCGCGGGCGCGTGGATCGGCACGCATTATGCCGTGCGCCATGGGGCGAAGGTGATCCGTCCGCTGATCATCATCGTATCCTTGGGCCTGACTTTGCGGCTGCTGCTCGATCCCGAAAATCCGTTGCGCCAATTTGTGGTGGAGCGGTTTCTTTAAGGCTGGTAGCTTGGCCGTCTAGCGCGGCTTAAATTGATGCTTCCATTTAATGAATTAATAATGCCAAAAGGCGACGTGGGGATAAACCCCGCGTCAAGGGTCGTTGCAGTCAAGGGTTGCGCATCATGGGTGCGGCCCCCGTGTTGCGCGCACCCATTTGTTATAAAGAACCAAAAGGCTGCATTATGTCCCTGACCACGACCGAACGCGATGAACTTGGCATTGTCCTCGATATCAGCGGGAACAAGGTCATTTGTCGGTTGGATGTGGCGACATTGGTGGCGTTGCGCGCGGCGGCGGGCGAGGAGGAGCGGGCGGCGACATCGGTCGGCGGCCATGTCAAGATCGCGCTGGCAGACGTGTGGCTGCTCGGCACGCTGACCGAAATCAAAATAGATCGCGCCGATCGGCAGTCGGTGATCGCGGAAGTCGACTTTATCGGCGAAGGCGATCGGGCAGCCGATGGCAAGCTTGCGAATTTCCGACGCGGCGTCACCTTGTACCCGCATCCCGGCGACCGGGTGTTTCTGGCCAGTCAGGATGATCTCAGCCTTGCCTTTGCCCCGCGCGACCGCGCCCATATCGAGGTGGGGACGGTCTATCCGACCGCGGATGTCCGCGCGTCGATTGAATATGACAAATTGCTCAGCCGCCATTTCGCGGTGGTCGGCTCCACCGGCACCGGCAAATCGACGACGGTCGCGCTGATTCTGCATCGGATCATCGCGGCAGCGCCCCAAGGGCATATTGTGATGCTTGACCCGCATGGCGAATATGCGGCGGCTTTTGGTTCGGTCGGCAAGGTGTGGAATGTCGACAATCTTCAGATTCCGTATTGGGTGATGAACCTGCGTGAACATTGCGAAGCGTTTATCGCCGCTTCGGATGACCGGATGGCGATCGATGTCAACATCATGGCGAAATGCCTGTTGAAGGCGCGCGCCAAGAATTACATGCTGGAAGATGTCAGCAATATCACTGCGGATAGCCCGATCCCTTATTTGCTGAGCGATCTCATCGAGGCATTGCAGGATGAAATGAGCCGCCTCGACAAACAGGCGGAAACCTATCGCTATATGCGGCTGCGGCTGACGATTGAGCAATTCTTCTCCGATCCGCGTTTCTCGTTCATTTTCAGCGCACAATTGCGCAATAATTCGATGACGCAGTTGATTTCGGACCTGTTGCGTTTCCCCAGCGATGATAAGCCGATTTCAATTATCGATCTGGCGGGCGTGCCGTCTGAGATCGTTAAAGTGGTGGTATCGACCGTGTCGCGCCTGATTTTCGATTATGCGATCTGGGCGCCACGCGAACGTCGCTTGCCGGTATTGCTGGTGTGCGAAGAGGCGCAGCGTTACCTCCCGGCACAGCATCCGGGCGCAAGCTCTTCTGCCGAACGCCAGTTGGAGCGCATCGCCCGCGAGGGGCGCAAATATGGCGTGTCCTTGGGACTGATCACCCAACGACCCTCGGAATTGTCTGATGTGGCCCTGTCGCAATGCGGGACGATCATCGCGATGCGGCTCAACAATGTGCGCGATCAGGATTATATCCGCGACAGCCTGCCGGAAGGGGCGCGTAGCTTTATCGACACTATTCCGGCACTGCAGAACCGCGAATGCATCATGTGCGGCGAGGGCGTGCCGGTGCCGGTGCGGGTCCGGCTCGATACGCTGGAGGCGGAACTGAAGCCCGCATCCGAAGACCCGATCTTCTCCGATCTGTGGAACCAGCGGCAGGAAGGCAATGATCTGATCGTCGAAACGGTTCGCCGCTGGCGGGGTGAAGATCAGTCCTGATGTAGTTCAGGAGTCGGCGCTGCTCTCGCTATTGATACCGGCGGGCAGGGATTCGATCAGTTCGAATATCTGTGCGCCATGCGGGCCGACCTCATAGGCCCAAAGATGTCGCGCGGGATCATTGCCGGTATATTTGTCCAGCAATTGATGGACGGCGTTACGGCTGACGCCCGTATCGTGCGCGACCTGCTGGATGAGTTCGGTCTTGCCGCCGATGCCGGACCGAATGCAGGTTTCGATCGCGGCGATGATCGGGATGTCGTTAGCCGATAGATCGACATGGCTTTCCTGCGGTGGGGTTGCGGGCGTGGGCCGCGCTTGCAAATCGGCATAAGAGATTTCACCGCCAAGCGGGTGGCGCAAGGCCGTTTCTTCCGCCTTGAGATCGACCAATACCCCGACCAGCCCGGCAGGCCGGCCATTGCTATCGTTGAAGCCGTTCAGCCGGTAGATCGTCTCGTGCAACTCGCCCAAGGCATTGGGAATGCGCATTTTGGAGACAAAACTGCCGCCATTTTTCAGAATATGGGCATTGGCCTCATGATAGACTGCGCGATCTTCCAGCGGCAAGAGTTCGAAATCCAGCACTGTCTTGCCGAGCAGGTCTTCGGCCTTGATCCCGAAATAATCGAGATAGGCCTGATTGAAGCCCTGATAACGGCCATCCAGCCCTTTCAGGAAAATCGGATAGGGAATGGTATTGAGCAGCACCTGCTGGAACGACAATTGGTCGGCCAAGGATTGTTCATATTGCTTGCGCTGGCTGATGTCGCGCACGGCGACCAGCACGCTGGCGGGGCGATCCTCGACCGCCGGGATGATGCGGAGCGCCTGTTCGATCGGGAACTCCACCCCGGCCTTGCTGAAACCCCGAAAGTCGCCGGTCATTTGCCCCAGCCCGACATTCTGTCCGCGCTGCATGAACTGGATGCGCATATCGGCGTGGCGGGCGCGGACATCGGGTGGGGTCAAGAGGTCGATATTCTTGCCGATCAATTCGCCGCGTTCATAGCCGAACAATTGATGCGCCTTGCTATTCGCCCGCAGGATCACGCCATCATTGCTGACCACGAATAACGCATCGGGGAAGAAATCGACGATGCGGCGATACCAGCTTTCCGACCGTTGATGGATCAGGCGCTGGTTATCGAGTTGATACATGGACACGCCAAAACCCTGCAAGGCGCGGGCCAGCTCGCCAATTTCGGATGGCTCGTTGCGATAGTCGAACTCGACATTGCGGTCGCCCTTGGCAAGGCGCGTGGCCTGTTCGACCAGCGTCAGCAACGGGATAATCAGTTTCTGACGGTAAAAGCCGATCAATGTCACCAGCACCACCAGCAGATTCAAGCCCACGACCAGGCTGGCATTGCCGATGGTCAGATCGCGCTTGTTGCCGAGCGAAATGCTTTTGTTATTGAGCCGTTGCTGGATCAGGCGATGGACATTGTTGATCTGGCTGATCGCGGCAAAGCTCAGATCATCATGGGTGCGGCCCTGCAACAAGGCATTGGCGCGCGCGCGGTCGCCGGATTTGAACGCGGCCATCGCCTGCGCCTCGATGGCAACTGCCTGTTCGGCGGTGCGGCGGGCGCGATCAAGCGCAGTGCGCTCGGTTTCAGTCAATGCATGTTGCTCGAACTGCGTGAGGCCGGTCGTCCAGGCGGGTGCGATCTTCTGGCGCGCAGTATTGAACGCGGCATCAAATTGCGCTTCGCCGGTCGCGATATAGGCACGGGCGGCAGTGCCGGTATCGATATTGAGGGCTGTCAGATTGCCAGCCACCGTCGCGCTGTCGAGCATCGCGGCGGCAATGTCGCGGCGTTGGTGGGAAATATGAATCACGAACAGCACGCTGAACGCCGAAACAAGCGTCAGGAGAATAATGATGAGTGCAATGATGCCGCTGGCTTGCCTGAGCCTCATAACTCTCCCCGCCCTAAGAATTGATGAGAGATGGACGCATACGGAACACATATTGGCGAAGGTGCACGAGACAGCAAAAACGCACTGTATCGGGCAAACATGACATCTGCACCAAGGTTACACTTATTAAACCATAATTAATTGCCACACCAATGAAATTCGTCAAGAAATGGTCGCGGCGAGGTGGCGGCGGGAATGGGGGAAGATGCGGGGGGATGCTGAACTTGGCACAGCATCCCCGCCAACCTCACAACATCCTCTACAGCGTCGCCCGCGCGATCAGGTTGGAAATTTCGACCATGTTGGTCGTGCCGGTGAATTCGAACTTCACCTTGCCGAGCGCCGAAAAATAGATTTCCAGCTCCGCATCCAGATCGAACGTCCCCGCCGTTTCCACCGAAAACGCGACGATATTTTTATAGGGCAAGGAGGTGAAGTCCTTCTTGCTGCCGGTGATCCCTTGCACATTGACGGCGATAATCCGACGGTCGGTAAACACCACCCCGTCGCGAAAAGACTTATACGCGCCGAGCACGCGTTCGCCATCGATCAACAATTTGCTGACGATGCTTTGATATTCGTCGTTTTGTTTCAGTTTGAAGACGGTCTTATTGTTGAAATCAATCACTTTACGCTCCCGATGATGTGGGGGTCAGTTTACATCGAATCGATGAAAATGCGACAGGCGTAATTTTCGGCATCTTCACTCCTGCGGAAACCAACACCCATATAAATCGAATAAAAGCCTTTTTTGACAAAGATCGGCGCTGGCTTTTTTCCGTCGAGACCGCATGCCTTGCGGATCGGACTGTCTATTTGATCAAGGCTATCCAATGTGCTGGAGGTCGTTTTGTAACGTCTTTTTGGCGGTGAGACCGTGCCGAAAATATAACCATATTCAATACCGCCGCTATCCGGGGCGATATGAAGTGCATCCCCGGCCTTGAGCCGCCCCATTGAGATGATCAAATGTCGCCCATCCGCGCGGCGCACGACCTCACAGGATTGTATCGCATTCTCGCTATCGTTCAGGTGTTTTGCAAATTCGTCAGGCGCTGACGCTACCGACGATTCTTTCAGTTTATCTCTTTTTAACAGCATTTTAATCATAATAGCGGTATGTCGCGTTATGATTGCCCAGCCTGTTGCCCTTTTTCCTCTCTAACACCTGCGGATATTGCCTAAAAATGGCTCAAACCACTCCATACAGTTGCTTTCACGAGCCATCAGCTTTGTTACGGCGGATCTGCGCGCTGATGCTGGCGCTGCTGTGCGCCGCGTGGTTACCGGGCGCGGCATGGGCCGGTGAATTGTTGACCAACGGCAGCTTTGAAAGCCCCACAGCGCCTGCCAATGGCAACAATTTCTATACCACGATCTCCAACTGGACCATCGTTTCCACCAACTCACCCCAACCGAACCCATTCAACCTGGTGCGGCCATACAGCGGTTATTGCTGCAACCAAGTGCTGACCACCCCCAGTGGCGGGGGCAGTCAATATTTGGATATTTTCGGCGGATCGGCCCAGATCCGTCATTCCTTTACGCTGGCCCAGGCCGGCACTGTGCAAGCCAGCGGATGGTTTTCAAGCCGCGACAACGCCAGGACCCTGACGGGCAACACGGTGTTCATCAAGACGACGAGCGGTGTCACGCTAACCTCGGCAACGGTCAATTTTGCCAGCAATGAACCGGTAGGTTCGTGGAAACAAGCCGTGACCCTGAATGTCTGGTTGTCGGCGGGAACATATTATTTTGAAGCGTTTGTCGACGATTTTGCGAACATCGACCTTGCCAGCGTGCAATTGCTAACGCCGAATTCCTTGGGCACATCAGAAACAATGGCTTCTTGCCCCGTCACCCCGCAAACGGTGGCAGGATCGCTGGCGGGATGGAACTTCAGCGCGCCCGCGAACACGCTCACCCAAGATGGCTATTACGATTCCAGCGCTACGTTAAAAGAGTGGAACTCCACTGGCGTTGGCGCAGACCTTACGCGGCTCGGCGGGCAAGGCGGCAATGTATCATTCGGCACGGGGCTGGCCGCCGCCATATCCAGTTCGGTCAGCAATCTGAAACCCACCAATGGCACGTGGTCGCTCACGGTTCCAACGCTGGCCGCCGCGATCAGCACCGGCAGCTATGCGCAAATGAGCTTTACCACGGCCTCCACCTATGAAGCCTCGCGATTGGTGCTGAACTCTGCGTTCAATTACAACACCCCCAGCGGCACGTATCAGCAAGCTGCCTACATCTCGACCAGCCCGACATTCACCACTTACACCGAACTGTTTCACGATCAGCCGGTCAGCTCAACCGCACCCATATTTGCCACCAAACCGCTGCTTGCACCGGGCACGACATACTATATCCGGATCTATTTCTACAACGTCACCGCCACCAGCAATGCAGATGGAACGGTCATCTGGGATGCGTGGAATGCCGGCGGCGGGATTTGCTCGTCGCTAAATCCGGCAACCGATAGCGGCTCTGCCATATCAGGCACGCCAAAGACCATAATCGCCAACATCGCCGCCAACGACAAAGTGAACGGGTGGAGCGCCGTGCTAGGATCAGGCGGCAACGCCACGATTTCAACGCAAGGCACGTGGCCAACGGGCGTGCTGCTAAATTCGGCCACTGCCGCGCTATCGATCGACGCCAACTCTACGGCGGGCACGTATTCGCTGACTTACCGGTTGTGTGATCTGGCGCCTACCCCCGTCTGCGCCGACAGCACCATCGCCCTGACCTTGGCGCAGCATCTGACTGTTTCGAAGACCAGCGCTGTCCTGTCCGATCCGGTCAACGGCAGCGTCAATCCAAAGGCCATTCCCGGCGCCGTGATACGCTATTGCATCATCGTATCCAATCCCGCCGGAAACCCTGCCGCTACGGACGTCAGCCTGAGCGATGTCTTGCCGGCCAGCAGCCTGACTTTTCAAGCCGGCAGTCTGAAAGTAAACGACGCGCTAACTGGGGCGGATTGCGATTACACCACTGGCACGGCCATCGGCAGTGAGAGCGAGGACGTGATCACCGCGACCCTGCCTGATATCGCTGGCGGCGGCTTTGTAGGGGTGTATTACACGGCGGTGGTGGTGCAATAATATCCGCGCGGATGGCGCCGCTTACGCGGCGCGAACACCTGATCCCAGCATTACAAAGTCATGGCTCGACTGGTCAGTCAGAGGATGGACCATCCTCACACTTTATCTACCGGGCAGCAACAAACTCGCATCGCCGTAACTGTAAAACCGATAGCCATCCGCAATCGCATGGGCATAGGCGGCCTGCATCCGTTCCCGGCCCATCAGCGCGCTCACCAGCATGAACAATGTCGATTTGGGGAGGTGGAAGTTCGTCATTAACCCGTCGATCGCGCGGAAGCGATAGCCGGGGGTGATGAAGATCGCCGTATCGCCCGCGAACGGCTGGATGATGCCGTCTTCGCCCGTTGCGCTTTCCAATAAGCGCAGCGATGTCGTGCCGACCGCGATGATGCGGTGGCCCGCGCGGTGGACGGCGTTCAGGCGCTCGGCGGTGTCGGGTTCGATCCGGCCCCATTCGGCGTGCATCTTGTGCTCGGTCGTGTTGTCGACCTTGACCGGCAGGAATGTGCCTGCACCGACATGGAGCGTCAGAGTTTCATGCTGCACCCCGCGTGCCGCCAGTTGTGCCATCAGCCGGTCGGTGAAATGCAGTGCGGCGGTGGGGGCGGCGACGGCGCCCGCTTCGCGCGCGAACATCGTCTGGTAATCTTCCAGATCGCGCGCGTCGGTCGGGCGCTTGCCCGCGATGTAGGGGGGGAGCGGCATGGTGCCCGCGCGTTCCAGCAGGATTTCGACCGGCTCGTCCCCATCGAAACTGAGGAGAAAGCTGCCGTCTTCTGCCCGGTCGCTGGCCAAGGCGGTGACGCCCTGTCCGAAATCAATCCGGTCGCCGTCATGCAGCCTTTTGGCGTTGCGGATAAAGGCGCGCCAGCCGCGCAGCCCTTCGCGCTTGTGCAAGGTCGCGCCGATTTTCGCGTCGCCGCGCGTGCCTTGCAATTGCGCGGGGATAACGCGGGTGTCGTTGAACACGAGGCAATCGCCGGGGCGCAGCCAATCTGGCAGGTCCGATACCGATTGATCGGATGTGGCGTCGCCGTGCAGCACCAGCATCCGTGCGGAGTCGCGCGGGCTGGCGGGCCGGAGCGCGATCCGCTCCGGCGGCAGCTCGAAATCAAACAGGTCGACGCGCATTATTGGGTCGGGGCGGCTTCTGCTGGTGCGGGGGCAGGGGCGGAGGCTGGTGCGGCTTCCGGCGCAGGCGCGGCAAGCGGCGCGTCCGGCATCCATGCGCGCACGATCTTCGACGGATTGGCGGGCGGTTCGCCCTTGGCGATAGCATCGACGAACTGCATCCCGCTGATCACCCGGCCAAGCGCCGAGTATTTGCCATCAAGGCGGAAGTTCGGGGCGAGCATGATGAAGAACTGGCTATTGGCGCTGTCCGGGCTTTCGGCGCGGGCCATCGATATGGTGCCACGGAAATGGGGGAGGTCGTTAAACTCCGCCTTCAGATCGGGGAGGTCGGAACCGCCGGTGCCGGTGCCGGTCGGATCACCGGTCTGGGCCATGAAACCCGGGATGACGCGGTGGAACACCACGCCGTCGTAGAACCCCTGCGCGGCGAGCGTCTTCAGCCGCTCGACGTGCTTCGGCGCGAGGTCGGGCCGAAGCCGGATGACCACCGGCCCGTCCTTCAGCTCGAGCACGAGGGTCTCCTCGGCCGCGCGCGCCGGCTGCTGGAAGGCAACGGCGGCGAAGACGAGGGCGAAACAGAGAAGCGCGGCGTGTCGCAGCATCGGTCGGCTCCGGTGGTGCGCCTTCGCGGAGGCGAAGGCCTGGTGTGGTCGGCGGCGGCGCCGTCGCGGGCGAACCCCGCTAGCGGCGCTTGGCGGCGAGCCGCTCGGCGACGCCGGGCGGCACGAAGGCCGTCACGTCGCCGCCCATGGCAGCGATCTGGCGGACGAGGGTGGCGGTGATGTGGCGGACACCCGGCGAAGCCGGCAGGAACACCGTCTGCACGTCGGGGGCGAGCGTCGCGTTCATGCCCGCCATCTGCATCTCGTAGTCGAGGTCGGTGCCGTCGCGCAGACCGCGCAGCAGCATCGTCGCGCCGTGCCGCCGTGCCGCCTCGACGACGAGGCCGTCGAAGGCGGCGACCGAGACGCGGCCGGCGTCCTCGGCCCCGAACGTCGCGCGCGCCACCGCCTCGATCATCGCGACGCGCTCCTCGAAGGTGAANNTCGCCGGTCTGGGCCATGAAGCCTTCGATCACGCGGTGGAAAATCTGGCCATTGTAAAAGCCGCGATTGGCGAGGATGCGGATGCGATCCACATGCGCCGGGGCCTTGTCGGGACGCAGCAAAATATCCACCGTGCCGCCGGTCGACAATTCGAGATGCAGGACATTCGCCTGATCAATCGCCGGGGCGGTGGGCGCCGGGGCGCTTTGGGCCATGGCGGCTGTGCTGCCGAGCGACAGGGCGAAAATCGTTAGGAGCGAGCTGATCCACTTCACGGGCGGTGCTTTCTATCTGTCGTTATTTGGGCGAATGGGGCTTAACGCCCGTCATCTGAGCTGAGTGTGAACAAGCGGGCTTAACAGACACCCCGCAGGCTGCCCGAGGTGTTGATCCGTTCCACCACCTGCGCGCGCACGGTCGGGGTCACGAACTTGCCGATATTGCCGCCATAGATCGCGATTTCCTTGACGAGCTTGGAGGCGATCGGCTGGAGCGAGACATCCGCCATCAGGAACACCGTTTCGATGCGGTCGTTCAACTGCTGGTTCATGCCTGCCATTTGATATTCATATTCGAAATCGGCGACCGCCCGCAGACCGCGCACGATCATCGTCGCTTTTTCGCGTTCGGCAAAGTCCATCAAGAGCGAATCAAACGCTACGACGCTGATATTGCCCGGCACATCGGCGGTTTCGCGGGTCACCATCTCCATCCGTTCTTCCAGCGAGAACATCGGCGATTTCGACGCATTGGTCGTGACCCCGATCACCAGCTGATCAACCAATTTGGCCCCACGGCGAATGATGTCGAGATGGCCCAAGGTCAGCGGGTCAAATGTCCCCGGATAGACGCCGATTCGATGCTTTTTTTCCGGCATTCAACGGTCCCTCTCAACGGCGAACCGCGCGATAGCACGCAACAAATCCGCCTCTTCCCCAAATCCGTGCAGATGCGCATGCGCCTGTTCGACCAAGGCCGATGCCTGTGCGCGGGCGCGGTCCACGCCGAGCAGCGACACGAATGTCCCCTTGCCCTGCGCCGCATCCTTGCCGACCGCTTTGCCCACGATGGCGGCATCGCCCTCGACGTCGATCAGATCGTCGGCAATCTGGAATGCGAGGCCGACATCGCGCGCATAGCCGTGCAGGCCGACACGGCCTTCCGGCGGCACATGGCCGAGAATGGCCCCGGCTTCGACGCTGAAAGCGATCAACGCACCGGTTTTCAGCTGTTGCAGCCTTGTCACCATCGCCAGATCGAATTGCGTGGTTTCTGCCTCCAGATCCATCATCTGCCCGCCTGCCATGCCCTGCGGCCCGCTCGCATGCGCCAGTGCGTGGCTGAGGCTGGAGCGCACGAACGGGTCGGGCAGGACATGGTTGTCCGCCAGCAGTTCGAACGCCAGCGCGTGGAGGCTGTCGCCCGCCAATACGGCGGTCGCCTCGTCAAAGGCCTTGTGCACGGTCGGCTTGCCGCGCCGCATGTCATCATCGTCCATGCAGGGCAGATCGTCATGAATCAGCGAATAGACATGGATGCATTCAACTGCGAGGCCCGCTTGCAGCGCCTGCACCAGATCGACATTGAACAATTGCGCCGTCGCGCGGACGAGCAGCGGGCGAAGCCTTTTGCCGCCGCCCATGGCGGCATGGCGCATCGCGAGATACAGCCGGGCGCGGGGATCTTCCGGCACGGCCAGCAACCGATCAAAGGCCGTGTCTACGTCCCTAGCGGTGGCGGCGATGATGTCGGCGAATTGATCAGGCGCCATCGAACGGCACAGTACCAGCGGGCGCACCCACATTGTTCAGCGTGATCTGTTCGATCCGGGCTTGCGCCTCGCGCAACCGCGCCTCGCAATGCAAGCGCAATTGATCGCCCCGCGCATAGAGCGCCAGCGATTCTTCAAGTGGCACATCGCCGCGTTCAAGCTTGCCCACGACTGTTTCGAGTTCGCGCAGCGCGTCCTCGAAGCTTTTGCCCGTCATATCTGTGTCCTGTGCCATGGTCTGCCTATCTGCCGGTGGGGGTGCTCCCGGTCAAGCCTGCTTATCGACCGCTGCTTTTGCTTGGCCGGTCGAGGACATTGTCGAGCCATGCGCGATCCAGCGTCTGTTGCCCACCTTCATCGAAATTGGGCGTCTCGTTGCTGCCGGGGTCGATGTTGGGATCAATCGGGAGGCCGCCTGTTTCCGGATCGGCCGCATTGTCGATCGGGCTATCGAGATAGACTTCTTCATCCGGTTCCAGCTGCCATTCGGGCAAAGTCACGTCGGTATCGAATTGTTCGACCGGGCGTTTGGCCACGGCGACCTGCATGAATTGCGAGAAGGCGCGGGCAGGCGCCCGGCCCCCTTGCAGGCCGGAGACGGGCTTGGCGTTATCGCGTCCCATCCACACGCCGGTGGTGATGCCGCTGGAAAAGCCGAGGAACCAGCCGTCCTTGTTGGAACTGGTGGTGCCGGTCTTGCCCGCGACCGGGCGACCGATCTGGGCGGCGCGGCCCGTGCCGGTGTTGACGGCGGTCTGGAGCAGATCGGTCATCTGTGCGGCGACCCAAGGTGCGACAAGCACGCGGCTATCGTCGATTTTCTGGCTGTAGAGCAGTTCGCCCTTGCCGGTCGTGACCTTGACGATGCCATAAGGGGTGACGGCCACGCCCTTGCGGCTGATCGTGGCAAAGGCCTGGGTCATTTCGATCAAACGGACATCGGCGGTGCCGAGCACCATCGACGGTTGGGTATTGATCGGGGTCGAAACACCAAAACGCCGGGCCATGTCGGCCACTGCGCTGAATCCGACTTGGGAACCGAGCTTGGCCGCCACGGTGTTGACCGAAAAGGCAAATGCGGTGCGAATGTCGATATTGCCGCTATATTTGCCGTTACTGTTACGCGGGCTCCATCCCAAAATGTCGATCGGTTCATCGACGATGGGATCGTCCGGTTTTACCCCGGCTTCCAGCGCGGCGAGATAGACAAACAATTTCCACGCCGAACCCGGCTGGCGATTGGACTGGGTCGCGCGATTATAGATCGAGGTCACATAATCGGTGCCGCCGACCATCGCCCGGACCGCGCCATCGCGGTCGAGCGCGACCAGCGCGCCTTGTGCGCCTGTCGGCACATTGGCGCGGATCGCGGCATCGGCGGCGCGTTGCATGTCAAGGTCGAGGGTGGTCCAGACCTCCAGCGGCTCGTTCTTTTCAGTGACATATATGTCGAGCTGCGGCAGCGCCCAATCGGTGAAATAGCGCACGCTGTTCTTGTCGGTCGGGGCGACGAGCTTCACGCCCGCAAGGTCGGTCGATGCGACTTCGCCGGGGCTGATCACGCCTGCTTCGCGCATGGTTTCCAGCACTACCGCCGCGCGGCCACGGGCGGCGACGGCGTCGGCGGTCGGGGAGTAGCGCGACGGGGCCTTCACCAGACCGGCGATGATCGCCGATTCCGCGAGCGACAGCCGGTCCGCGCCATGGCCGAAGAACGTGCGCGACGCGGCGTCCACGCCATAAGCGCCGCCGCCGAAATAGACGCGGTTGAGATAGAGTTCGAGAATATCGTTCTTGGAGAATTTCGCCTCCAGCGCGAGCGCGAGAATGATCTCGCGGAACTTGCGGCCAAAGGTGCGGGTGTTGGACAAGAAGATATTGCGCGCGAGCTGTTGGGTAATCGTCGATGCGCCCTGACGACGGCTGCCGCTTACGGTATTCACGTAAAAGGCGCGCGCGATGCCGATGGGATCGACGCCGGGATGCATGTCGAATCGGCGATCCTCGACCGCGATGATCGCCTGTTTCATCACTTCGGGAATGCGATTGGACGCCAGCCAATCGCCATAGCTCGGCCCCAGAGAAACGATCACCGTGCCATCGGCGGCGCGGACCCGGATGGTCTGGCCATTGGGGCTGGCTTTCATTTCTTCAAAGCTGGGCAAAGAGGAATAGGTAATGGCAACCGCCGCGCCCAGCGCCATAAGGCCGAGCAGGCCCGCAGTGAGCCCCCATTTGAACAGGCTGGAAATGAGCCGTCTGATGCCGCCGGGCGACGAACCGGAACTTGATTTTGCCATAGCGCTCCCGTCTATGCGGTTGGCGCGCTGGCCGCAAGCGGGCTGCGATGTGCCGTTAACGAAATTTAATGCGGCTTAGGGTCAGGACCTAGCCTGCGTGGGCGCGCAACTGATCCATGATCGGGCGGATCGGTGACAGGTCATAGCCCGCATTCGCCGCGATGGCCGCCAATGCATCGCCATCTTCGCCCGCCGCCGACCGCGCCAAGGCCCAAACGAGTGTCGAGCGGGTGCCGGACCGGCAATATGCGAGAATCTTCGCATCAGGGCGGGAGACGGCGGCGAGCATCGCATCGACCTGCGGCTTGGAAAAACCGGCATGGGTGATCGGGATGGCGACATAATCAAGGCCCAATGCCTTGGCCGTGGCTTCGATTTCTGCGCCGGTCGGCTGGTCGAAATCCTCACCATCCGGACGGTTATTGATGATCAGGGTAAAGCCCTGACGCGCGGCATCATTGACTTCTTCAAGGCTGATCTGCGGGGCGACTGACAAATTCGGGGTGAGGGTGCGGAACATGGATCAGTCTCCCTTATGCGCGCAAATCAGGCGGCGTTGCTTCGGCCTTCAACAGTGCAATCGCCTCACTCAAGGGCATGAAGCGCTGGCGCTCCTCGCCAAGGGTGCGGATGGCGACGGTGCCTTCTTCGGCCTCGCGCTTGCCGACGACCAACAGATGCGGGACCTTCGCCAGCGAATGTTCGCGCACCTTATAGTTGATCTTTTCGTTGCGCAGATCGCTCTCGACGCGAATGCCCGCCGCCTTCAACTGGGCGGTAACATCATGGGCATAATCATCGGCGTCGGACACGATGGTCGCGACTACGGCCTGCACCGGGGCGAGCCAGACCGGCAGCTTGCCTGCGAAATGTTCGATCAAAATGCCGATGAAGCGTTCATAGGACCCGAAAATCGCGCGGTGGAGCATGACCGGGCGATGCTTTTCACCATCTTCGGCGACATAGCTCGCGTCGAGGCGTTCCGGCAGCACGCGGTCGGACTGGATCGTGCCGACCTGCCAGGTGCGGCCAATCGCATCGGTCAGATGCCATTCGAGCTTGGGCGCATAAAACGCCCCTTCGCCCGGCAATTCTTCCCAACCATATTCATCGTTAGCAAGGCCCGCCGCCGCGACGGCATCGCGCAATTCGGTTTCGGCCTGATCCCACATCTCTTCCGTGCCGAACCGTTTTTCAGGGCGCAATGCGAGCTTGATCGAATAGCCTTCAAAGCCAAGCTGTTGATAGATGCGGTCGGCAAGCGCGCAGAAATTGCGCACTTCATCGACGATCTGATCTTCGCGGCAGAAGATATGGGCATCGTCCTGTGTAAACTGGCGGACGCGCATCAGGCCGTGCAACGCGCCATGCGGTTCATTGCGGTGGCAGCAGCCATTTTCGTAAATACGCAACGGCAGGTCGCGATAGCTCTTGATCCCCTGACGGAAAATCAGAACGTGGGCCGGACAGTTCATCGGTTTCAAGGCCATCCAATCGGCCTCGCCCGAAATTACCGGACCTTCATCCTCGGTATTAGGCACTTCGTCCGGGATGACGAACATGTTTTCGCGATATTTGCCCCAATGGCCGGATTGTTCCCATTGGCGGGAATCCATCACCTGCGGGGTTTTGACCTCTTTATAACCGGCACCATCAATGGCGCGGCGCATATAGGCTTCCAGCTCGCGCCAGATCATATAGCCCTTGGGATGCCAGAACACGCTGCCATGCGCTTCTTGTTGGAGGTGGAACAGGTCCATTTCCTGCCCCAATTTGCGATGGTCGCGCTTAGCGGCTTCTTCCAGCCGGGTCAGGTGCAGGTCGAGCTGCTTTTTATTCAGCCAGCCGGTGCCATAGACGCGCGACAGCATCGCGTTTTTCTGGTCGCCGCGCCAATAGGCCCCCGACACGCGGGTGAGCTTGAACGCCTGCGGATCGAGCCGTCCGGTGGAGGCCAGATGTGGCCCGCGGCACATGTCCATCCAGTCATCGCCTGACCAATAGACGCTGATTTCATCGCCCGCAGGCAGTTCTGCCGCCCATTCGGCCTTGAAATTTTCGCCCTGCGCACGCCAGCGGGCGATCAGCGCATCGCGGTCCCAGATTTCGCGGCGCAATGGCTTGTTGGCGGCGATGATCTTGCGCATCTCGGCTTCGATCGCGGGCAGGTCTTCGTCCGTGAACGGGCGATCCTTGGGCGCGAAATCATAATAAAAGCCATCATCGGTCGAGGGACCGAAAGTGATCTGTGTGCCGGGAAACAGATTCTGCACCGCCTCGGCCAGCACATGCGCGAAATCGTGACGCGCGAGTTCCAGCGCATCCGCCTCATCCTTCGCCGTGACGAGCGCAAGCTGCGCGTCGCCGGTAAAAGGCCGGGTGATATCCCGCAATTCGCCATCGACTCGCGCGGCAATCGCGGCTTTCGCGAGGCCGGGGCCAATGGCGGCGGCGATATCAAAGGGGGTGGTCCCCTGTGCCACTTCGCGCACAGAGCCATCGGGAAGGGTGATTTTCAGCATCTCGGACATGGCTGCAACCCATAGGCAGGGCCAAGGCCAAGTCAAGCCGCGCATTGCCCAAAGCGGCCTGCTTTGCTAGCGGCAGCGCAACTCTCATTCCTTGCAGAAAGCCCCTGCCATGATTCTCCGCTATTCACGTCCCGACATGGTCAAGATCTGGGATGCGGAAACCCGCTTCAAGATCTGGTTCGAAATCGAAGCCCATGCGACCGATGCGTTGGCGGAATTGGGCGTTGTGCCAAAGTCCGCCGCCAAGGCGTTGTGGGACTGGTGGGCGACCAACCCGACGATCGATGTCGCCGCGATTGACGCAATCGAGGCCGTGACCAAGCATGACGTGATCGCGTTTTTGACATGGGTTGCGGAAAATGTCGGCGATGAAGCCCGGTTCATGCATCAGGGCATGACCTCTTCCGACGTGCTGGATACCTGCCTTGCGGTGCAATTGTCGCGGGCGACCGATCTGCTGCTGGCCGATCTCGATCAATTGCTGGCGGCGATCAAGCGTCGCGCGTTTGAACATAAGATGACGCCGTCGATTGGCCGCAGCCACGGCATTCATGCCGAGCCGGTGACGTTCGGTTTGAAGATGGCTGAAGCCTATGCCGAATTTTCACGCTGCAAGGATCGCTTGATCGCGGCGCGCAAGGACATCGCCACCTGCGCGATTTCGGGCGCGGTCGGCACCTTCGCCAATATCGACCCGAAGGTTGAAGAACATGTCGCCGCCAAGCTTGGCCTTGAGATCGAGCCGGTGTCGACACAGGTCATCCCGCGTGATCGCCATGCGATGTATTTCGCGACCTTGGGCGTGATCGCCTCGTCGATTGAACGCCTCGCGGTCGAAGTGCGCCATTTGCAGCGCACTGAAGTGCTGGAAGCGGAAGAATATTTCTCGCCGGGCCAGAAGGGCTCTTCGGCCATGCCGCACAAGCGCAACCCGGTGCTGACCGAAAATCTGACCGGCCTTGCCCGGATGGTGCGTTCTTATGCCCTGCCGGCGATGGAAAATGTCGCCTTGTGGCATGAACGCGACATTTCGCATTCGTCGGTTGAGCGTTACATTGCGCCAGATGCGACGATCACCCTTGATTTCGCGCTGGGTCGCCTGACTGGTGTGATCGACAAGCTGCTCGTCTATCCGGAGCGGATGGAAAAGAATCTCAACAAAATGGGCGGCCTCGTTCATTCCCAGCGCGTGTTGCTGGCGCTGACCCAAGCGGGCGTGAGCCGGGAAGACAGCTATCGTCTTGTCCAGCGCAATGCGATGAAAGTGTGGGAGTCGGATGGGCAATTGTCGTTGATGGAATTGCTGAAGGCCGATGAGGAAGTGACGGCGGCGCTCAGCCCGCAGCAGATCGAAGAAAAGTTCGACCTTGGCTATCATTTGAAGCATGTCGACACGATCTTTGCCCGCGTGTTTGGCCAGTAATTATTGAGGAGCAAGTCCGTCATGGCGCAATATCTGGAAGATCTTGTTGTTGGCGAGGTCTGCCATTTTGGCCATTATGAAGTGACGCGCGAAGACGTGATCGACTTCGCGCGTAAATTCGATCCGCAACCTTTTCATCTGGACGATGAGGCGGCGGCCAAGACTCATTTTGGCCGCATTGCCGCCAGCGGCTGGCACAGCGGCGCGATGTCGATGGCGATGCTGGTCGAACATTTCAACGCGGTCGGCCATCAGGGGCTTGGCTCCCCCGGCATTGATGAATTGCGCTGGCTAAAGCCGGTCTATCCCGGCGATACGCTGCGGATGACATGGGAAGTGCTGGAAGTAACACCCTCGCGCAGCAAGCCCGACCGGGGCAGCATTCGCACCCGCACCGAAATGTTCAACCAGCATGATGAATGCGTGATGCGGATATTGGCGCGCTCGATGGTGGCGCGGCGGGTTTGATTTAGGGGTTTTTAATTAGTCCCTCAGGCGCCGGGCGACAGCATCCGCTGCCTTGGTTTTCCTCGCAACAAGCTCGGGCGCGCGTTCGCGCTTGCGGTGGCGATGCCACCGTTGGTGTGGCAGTTGTCAGGGACAGTATTACCAACACCTCTTACTTCGTCATCCTGAACTTGTTTCAGGATCCATGCACGACCGTCCGGCTGGGATGCTGAAACAAGTTCAGCATGACGAAGGTGGGAAAAGCCAACGGCGTTTTAGCGCCGCCGCGCCTTATTGCAGCGGATGCCCGCGCCCGGCGACTGAGGCAGAAACAAAAAAAAGGCGAGCATCTCGCGATGCCCGCCCTTTCTTTAAAACTGCACCGAAAATTAGCGCGAATAGAATTCGACGACCAGATTTGGTTCCATCTTCACCGGATAAGGCACTTCGTCCAGCGTCGGGACGCGGGTGAAGGTGACCTTGGCCACGCCATCCGGGGTGACATAATCAGGGATTTCACGTTCGGACAGGCTCTGTGCTTCGAGCACCAGCGCCATTTCCTGCGCCTTCTTGCCGAGCGAGACGACCTGACCGGCCTTAACCTGACGCGATGCGATGTTGCACTTCACGCCGTCCACGAACACATGGCCGTGGCTGACGAGCTGACGCGCAGCGAAGATGGTCGGGGCGAACTTGGCGCGATAGACGATCGCGTCCAGACGGCGCTCCAGCAGGCCGATGAGGTTCTGCGACGTATCGCCCTTCATCTTGTCGGCTTCCTGATAGGCGCGCTTGAACTGCTTTTCAGTCACATCGCCATAATAGCCCTTCAGCTTCTGCTTAGCGCGGAGCTGAATACCATAATCGGTGGCCTTGCCCTTGCGGCGCTGACCATGCTGGCCCGGACCATATTCACGCTTGTTCACCGGGGACTTCGGACGGCCCCAGATGTTTTCGCCCATACGGCGATCGAGCTTGTACTTGGCGCTTGTACGCTTCGTCATGATACTTCCTTCAATTGCGTTCGTTTCGGTTCCCGGTACCGCTCTGCCTCATGCGTGCATGGGGCAGGGCCACTGCTTCACCGGGGTGCAGGGCCAATTGCGAAACGCGCGGCTAGGGGATGGGGGGCGAAGAGTCAAGTCCGGTCACGCATTGTGCGCAGGAGATGCCTTGCGCTTTTTGCGAATAACTCCCATCTAGGCGCCATGCTGATAGAAATCGAACTCACCCCCAATCCATCGACCCTCAAATTCTTGCCGGGCCAGACTGTGCTTGCCGACGGCAGTCGCGATTTCGCGTCGCCGGAAGAGGCGGAGGTGTCGCCGCTGGCGTCCGCCTTGTTCAGCCTTGGCGATGTGTCGGGGGTATTCTTCGGTCGCGACTTTATTTCGGTCACGCTGGGCGTGGGCGGCGATTGGGCGGCCAATAAAAATGATGTGCTGAATATCCTGCTCGATCATTTCGCGAGTGGCGCACCGTTGTTCCGTGGCGGCACGGCGGCGGGTATTGCGATTGTGGACGAAGATCTGGACGATCCGGCGAATGCCGAGATCATTGCCCAGATCAAGGATCTGATCGAAACACGGGTGCGCCCGGCGGTGGCGCAGGATGGCGGCGATATTGTCTATCGTTCCTATGCCAATGGCGTAGTCAGTCTGGCGATGCAGGGCGCATGTTCCGGTTGCCCATCGTCTTCGGCGACGTTGAAGCAGGGCATTGAGCAATTGCTGAAGCATTATGTGCCGGAAGTGATCGAAGTTCGCGCTGTATAAGGGCGTTAATTGCCCTCCTCCCCAAATAGTCCAAGGAAATACGCATGTCCGCACCGTTGAACGATCAGGCAATGGATCAATTGTTCCGCACGGCGCGGACGGTGAATGCCTATCTTGATCAGCCGGTCGCGACTGAAACATTGCATGCGATCTGGGATTTGCTGAAATGGGGGCCGACCTCGGTCAATTGCCAGCCGATCCGCATCGTCTGGTGCGTGTCGCAAGAGGCCAAGGATATACTTGCCGACTGTGCGAGTTCTGGCAATGCCGCCAAGATCAAGGCCGCGCCCGTGACCGCGATCATCGGCATGGACCTTGAATTTTACGAACACCTGCCTGAACTCTTCCCGGCGATGGAAACGAAAAGCTGGTTCGAGGGCAATACGGCCTTTACCGAGACGTCCGCCTTTCGGAACAGTTCCTTGCAGGGCGGCTATTTCATCATGGCCACGCGTGCGCTGGGCCTGGATGTCGGCCCGATGTCGGGCTTTGACAATGCGGCGGTTGATAAAGCCTTTTTTGCAGGGACAGCGGTGAAGTCCAATTTCATTGCGACCATTGGCTATGGCGATTTGACGAGCGCCTATCCGCGCGCACCGCGCCCGACGTTCGATCAGTCGAACCGCATCGCCTGATTTGGCGCGAATCCGCCCGCGATGATAGCCGATACCCTTGTCATTGAAACGGCGGCCTCTGCCTGTTCGGTCGCGCTGCTGGCCGGGGGCGAGGTGGTGGCCTATCGCCATGATCCGATGGCGCGGGGCCATGCCGAGCATCTATTGCCGATGATTTCAGCCTTGCCGGATCAGGGGCGAGCCGCATCGATCCTTGTCGATTGCGGGCCGGGCAGCTTTACCGGGGTGCGGGTCGGCATTGCGGCGGCGCGCGCGCTGGGTTTTGCATGGCAGGTGCCGGTGCATGGGTATCGCACGCTTGATCTGCTCGCGGTGATGGCGGGGCGGGCATTGCAGGCACAGGACCGGTTCTTGGTGGTGACTTTGGGCGGGCATGGCGAATGGTTCGTCCAGCCGTTCGTTCGCAATAGTGGCGGGATCATCGCTGCTGCGCCTTTTCAGTCGTTGCAGCCAGCGGCGGCGGTGGATGCGCATGGCGCGGATCATGTCGCGATCGGCAGCGCGGCGGCGGCCTATGCCGCGCATTTCCCGGATATGGTATTTCTGGAGCTTGCCCCTGATGCGCGTGAGGCGTTGCTCTTGCCTGCAGATATGATCTTGCCCGACGCTCAGCCGATTTATGGCCGGGGCGCGGATGCCAAGCCGATGGCGCCGCTGCCCGCATGACTGGTGTCCGCCTTGGCAGCATGTCCGATCTGGATGCGGTCATGGCTGTGATGGAAGCTGCATTTGATTCGCAATATGGCGAAGCGTGGACCAAGGCGCAGCTGACAAGCATGATGATCATGCCCGGCATCTTGCTAATCGTGCATGAAGGCCATGAACAGATGGTCGATGGATTCGCCCTGTTCAGTCGTGTTGTTGATGAAGCCGAATTATTGTTGGTCGCGGTCGATCCTGTTCATCGCCGCCAATCTATTGCCGATCAGATCCTTGGTCAGGGCTATGTAATTTTAGCTGAACATGGCGTAAAATCGCTATTTCTTGAGGTGCGGGATGGCAACCCGGCAATGAATTTATATCGTGTGCATGGTTTCGAAGTGATCGGTCGTCGGCCCAATTATTATCATGGCGGCGGCTCTCAATCATTCGATGCTATAACCCTGAAAAAGTTAATGGGGTGATTTAAGCTATTATTTAAAGTTCTGGACCAACTAAGACTTGCGTTCCAATATTGGAGTAATTAAATGGCCCACTCGTACTGAGTATCCATCCAACTGCATTTTACAAGGGTCGCACCATGGCAGAGATTACAGAAATTCAAGAAGGCTTGCTGGCACTGACTGCGGACATCGTCGCCGCGCATGTCAGCAATAACACCGTCGCGATTAACGATGTGTCGGCACTGATTTCGAACGTATATAACGCGCTCAATAGCCTCGGCGAGCCTGTGCAGGTCGAAGAAGTAAAGCAGGAGCCTGCTGTTTCGATCCGTTCTTCGATCAAGCCGGATTACATCGTTTGTCTTGAAGACGGCAAGAAGCTCAAGATGCTCAAGCGCCATTTGATGAGCCAATATGGCATGACGCCTGATGATTATCGCGCGAAATGGGGCTTGCCGACCGATTATCCGATGGTCGCGCCGAATTATGCGGCGCAGCGTCGCGAATTGGCCGTGCAGATCGGCCTTGGCCGTTCGGGCCGTCGCGGCAAGGGTCGTCCGGCGACCAAGCGCTAAGCTCAACTTTTAAAATTCGTGACCGGGTTGGCGGCTGCTCTTTTGAGTATGCCACCAGCCCGGTTTCGTTTTTATGGGCCATCGCTTTTCTTAAGTAATGTTTCGCGATACACACTGCCGACATGTCGCAGGGATCGGGGCAATAATGAATCGCAAAATCGATATCGAAGCGCTCTGCGCGGACAAGGGACTCCGCATTACCGAGCAGCGTCGGGTCATTGCCCGGATATTGTCCGAATCGGACGACCATCCCGATGTGGAATTGCTGCACAGCCGTGCATCGGCGATTGATGCGGGGATTTCGATCGCGACCGTATATCGCACCGTCCGCTTGTTTGAAGAGGCGGGCATTCTCGAACGCCATGATTTCGGCGATGGTCGCGCCCGTTATGAAGCGGCGGCGGATGTGCATCATGATCATCTGATCGATGTTGAAACCGGCGCGGTGATTGAATTCGTCGATCAGGAGCTGGAAGAATTACAGCGCCGCATTGCTGAAAAACTCGGTTTCCGACTGGTCGATCACCGACTGGAATTGTTCGGCGTGCGGTTGAACCGGCCAGAATGATCGGCGGTTGATGCAGTTGATTGCCTGGGTCCGGATCACGGCAATTCTGCTGATCTTGTTGCCGTTATTCTTGCTCCATTTGATATTGCGCATTTTCACGCGGCACACGCCCTGTCCGAGATGGTTTTTCCGGTTGGCGGGGGTGTTGGCGGGCCTGCGTATCAACTGGCGTGGCCAGCCGTTGCGGCGGCATGTCCTATATGTCGCCAATCATGTGAGCTGGCTTGATATTCTCGCGCTCGGCGGCATTGGTCATGCCCGGATGGTGTCCAAGGCCGAGGTGCGCCATTGGCCCTTGATCGGGGCGCTGGCGCGATTGGTGGATACGATTTTCGTGGATCGCAGCAACCCCGCCATGGCGCGTGCGCAGGCGGGCGAGCTGGTCGAGGCGCTGAAAGAGGGGGCGCCGGTGGCGTTGTTCCCGGAAGGGACGACCGGGGATGGCATTGTCCTCAGGCCCTTCAAGGCGCCGTTATTCGCGGCCCTGTACCCACCGCGCGATACCGTGATGGTGCAGCCAGTCGCGCTTGATTTCGGGGAAGATGCGGCAGAGATTGCATGGGTCGATCAAGAGCCGTTCGGCCATAATGCGATGCGGCTCTTATCGCGGGTGCGGCCCATCAGGCTGACCCTGATATTCGGTGCGCCCGTCTGTTCATCCGATTATCCCGACCGCAAGGCTTTGAGCAATGCGATGCAGCAGGCGATCAATGAGTCGCTGATAGCTTCCGCTTATCGTCATCACCGGGTATAGCTGTTCCAACATGACAGCGAATCCTGAAAAATCCGCCAGCCCGCAGCGCTATTTCGTCAAGTCATATGGCTGTCAAATGAATGCCTATGATGGCGAGCGTATGGGCGAACTCCTTGGCACTTCCGGCATGGTGGCGGTCGATACGGCCGATGAGGCGGATATTGTCCTGCTGAACACCTGTCACATCCGCGAACGCTCGGTTGATAAATTATATTCGGAAATCGGCCGGATGCGGGTGCGGCCAGATGGCACCAGCCCGATGATGGCAGTCGCCGGTTGCGTTGCGCAGGCCGAAGGGGCGGAAATCAGCCGCCGTGCGCGAGAGGTCGATATTGTTGTCGGTCCGCAGGCCTATCACCGCCTGCCTGATCTGATCGCGCGGGCGCGCAAGGGTGAACGTGTCGTCGATACCGATATGCCGGTGGAGTCGAAGTTCGATGTCCTGCCCAAGCGCAAGCGCCAAGGACCGTCCGCCTTTTTGACGGTGCAGGAAGGCTGCGACAAATTCTGCACCTATTGCGTCGTGCCTTATACCCGTGGGGCGGAAGTATCGCGCCCTTGGGCGGCGGTGATGGATGAGGCCCGCGCCTTGATTGATGCCGGGGCGGTGGAAATCACCCTGCTTGGTCAGAATGTGAATGCATGGACCGGGGTGGATGAAAAGGGGCAGGCGCAAGGGCTGGACGGCCTGATCCGTGCGCTGGATCGCTTGGATGGCCTTGCGCGCATTCGCTATACCACCAGCCATCCGATGGACATGACCGAAGGGCTGATCCAAGCCCATGGGGATGTCGAAAAGCTGATGCCGTTCCTCCATCTGCCGGTCCAATCGGGCAGCGAGCGCATTTTGAAGGCGATGAACCGCAGCCATGATCGCGACACCTATGTGCGGATCATCGAACGCGTGCGGGCGGTGCGGCCCGATATTGCGATTTCGGGCGATTTCATCGTCGGTTTTCCGGGTGAAACGGATCGCGATTTCGAGGATACGCTCCAGATTATCCGCGATGTTGATTACAGCCTCGCTTTCTCGTTCAAATATAGCCCGCGCCCCGGCACGCCCGCGGCGACCATGGAAGACCATGTGACGGATGCGGTGATGAGCGAACGGCTGCAATTGTTGCAGGGCCTGTTGAATGAGCAGCAGCACCGATTCAATCAGGCGGCGCTGGGCCGTCGCACCAATGTCCTGTTGGAACGTCTTGGCAAAAAGCCGGGGCAGAAGATCGGCAAGTCGCCTTGGCTGCAATCGGTGATCGTCGACACCGATTTGCCGATTGGCAGTTTGATCGAGGTTGATATTCAAACCGCCGGGCCGAACAGCCTAGGCGCCACTTTGGCAATGGAGGAAGCGGCCTGATGTCGAGGAAACCGGTGCAAGCCCGTGAGGGTGAAAAGGGTCGTCTCGAAATTCTGTTTGATAAGCCGCAATTATTAGGTCGCCTGTTCGGCGAATTTGATCGCAATCTGGTCGCGATCGAGAACCGCCTTGGCGTGTATATTGCCGCACGCGGGGGCAAGTTACAGATCGAGGGCGAGGCAGGGGCCATCGCTCAGGCGCGCGACGTGCTGACCGGTCTGTATAATCGTTTGGTGCAAGGTCAGGAAATCGACGCCGGTCTGATCGATGGCGTGATCGCCATGTCGAATGAGCCGACGCTGGATGGCATTGTCCGCTCCGATAGCGGTATGGACGGGACTTCGGTGATGATCCGCACCCGCAAGAAAACCATCGTGCCGCGCTCGCCTACGCAAATTCGCTATATGGAGCGACTGGCGCAGGACGATCTCATTTTCGCGCTTGGGCCTGCCGGGACGGGCAAGACCTATCTCGCGGTGGCGCAGGCGGTGCAGCAATTGATCGCGGGTTCGGTCGATCGCCTGATCCTGTCGCGTCCGGCGGTTGAGGCGGGGGAACGGCTCGGCTTCCTGCCCGGCGATATGAAGGAGAAGGTCGATCCTTATCTCCGCCCGCTATATGACGCGTTGTATGACATGCTCCCCAATGAACAGGTGGAGCGCCGCATCGCATCCGGCGAAATCGAAATTGCGCCGATTGCGTTCATGCGGGGCCGGACCTTGTCCGATGCGTTTGTCATTCTCGATGAAGCGCAGAATACCACGCCCGCGCAGATGAAGATGTTCCTCACCCGTTTTGGCCAGAACAGCCGGATGGTGGTGTGCGGCGATCCCAAGCAGATCGATCTGCCCAATCCGTCGCAATCGGGATTGGCCGATGCGGTGGCCAAATTATCGGGGATCGACGGTATTTCCATGGTGCGCTTTGGCGCGGGCGATGTTGTGCGCCATCCGATCGTCGGCAAGATTGTCGAGGCCTATGAAGGCCCGGATAATAGATACGAATGATCGACGTTGACGTTATTGTCGAACCCGTCTGGCCGAAGGGCGAGGATTGGCAGGCGCTGGCCCGTCAGGGCGTGGAAACCGCACTCGCGCATACGCCTTATGCAACGTTGGCAACCGGGCGGTTGCCGGTCGAGGTCGCGGTGCGTTTCACCTCGGATACGCAAGTCCATGCCCTCAATCGCGACTATCGCGAAAAGGACAAGCCGACCAATGTGCTGAGCTTTCCGATGCTGTCGCCGGACGAGGTTGATGAACTGGAGGACGGCGAAGGGCCGGAGGTATTGCTCGGCGATATCGTGCTCGCGGTCGAGACCTGCACGCGCGAGGCGGCGGACAAGCAGATCGCGGTTTCGGCCCATGCGATCCATCTGGTTGTCCATGGCATGCTGCATCTGCTAGGCTATGATCATCTGGAGGATGCCGAAGCGGACGCCATGGAGGCGATTGAACGGCAGGCTCTATCATCCTTGGGACTTGATGACCCTTATGACGATGCGGAGTAACCAGTAACAATTTCATGGCAGACGATATATCTGGGCGAAGTAGCGACAATAATGGCAATCATGCCAGCAATGGCAATACGCGGTTATGGGGCAAGCTTCGCCATTTGATCCATTTCCGCCTTCATGGCGCCAGCCTGCGCGATCAGATCGAAGACGCGATTGGCGATCATGAGGATGACCATGTGCAGACGGGCGAGCCGGGCGACGATCTGACGCCCGATGAACGCCAGATGGTCCGCAATGTGCTGGCCGTGGCCGAATGCACCGTTGGCGATGTCGCGGTGCCGCGTTCCGACATTATCGCCATCGCCGAAAGCGCGAGCTTTGACGAACTGGTCGCGGCCTTTGTCGATGCGGGGCATAGTCGATTGCCGGTCTATCGTTCCAGCCTCGATGAAATTGTCGGCATGATTCATGTGAAGGACGTGTTTAATGTGCTGGCGACCGACGCACCGCGCCCGGCAGCGATCAACGAGCTGATCCGCGAGCCGCGCTATGTGCCGGCATCAATGGGCGTGATCGACTTGTTGGAAGAAATGCGCCGGACCCGGACCCATCTCGCGATTGTCGTCGATGAATATTCGGGGACCGACGGATTGTTGACGATTGAAGATCTGGTCGAGGAAATCGTCGGCGAGATCGAGGATGAATATGACGAGGAAGCGCCTGCGCTGCTCGTGATGGGGGAGGATGGCAGTTGGGAAGCCGATGCCCGCACCCCATTGGAAGAAATAGGCGAACGGGTTGATCCGGCCTTGGCCGAGGTCGAGGACGATATCGATACGGTCGGTGGGCTGGCGTTCATGCTGGCTGGACGCGTGCCGGAACTGGGGGCGGAACTCGATCATCCGAGCGGTTGGCGCATCACGGTGATGGATGGCGATGAACGGCGGATCACGCGGGTGCGCCTGTGCCGGTTGGCGGATGTGGCAGTAGGGTCCGATTGCGATGGCTGATTTCAGCCATGTCGATTGCTGGATTTTCGACCTTGATAACACGCTGTATCACCCGGATTGCGATTTGTTCGGGCAGATCGATGTGCGCATGGGCGCCTATATCCAGCGCCTGCTCGATTGCGATGCCGATGCGGCGCGGGTGGTGCAGAAACGCTATTTCCATGAACATGGCACGACCTTGGTGGGGCTGATGCGCCATCATGGGGTCGAACCGGGCGATTTCCTCGATTATGTCCATGACATTGATTTATCGGTGGTGAAGGCCGATCCCGATATGCGGGCGGCGCTGCTACGCCTGCCGGGGCGGCGGATGGTGTTCACCAATGGCGATGCGTCTTACGCATGGCGGGTGCTGGATCGGCTCGGGATCGCCGATATATTCGATGAATTGCACGACATCATTGCCTGTGATTATGTGCCGAAACCGGCGCAATATGCCTATGACAGCCTTGTTCGCCTGCGCGCGGTCAAGCCTGACAAGGCGCTGTTTGTCGAGGACATGGCGCAGAATTTGCGCCCGGCCAAAGCGATGGGCATGATGACGGTCTGGATCAACAACGGATCGGAACGCGGCGATCATGATGTCGATCATGCATGGATTGATGAGGAAATTTCGCATATCGGCCATTGGCTGAATCAGATTACGGAGAAAACGACATGACGACAGGTCTGCAACAGGACATTGAAGCCGCTTGGGATGCCCGCGACACGATCAATGCCGGCACCATGGGCACGACGCGCGATGCCGTGGTCGCGGCGCTGGCGTTGCTTGATGCTGGTAAGGTGCGGGTCGCCGAAAAGGGCGCGGATGGCCAATGGGCTGTCAATCAATGGCTGAAAAAGGCCGTGCTCTTGTCCTTCCGCCTCAATGACAATGAAATCATCGCCAATGGGCCGGGACAGGCCGTGTGGTGGGATAAGGTGCCGAGCAAGTTCGACGGTTGGGATGCGGCCCAGTTCCGTGCCGCCGGTTTCCGCGCAGTGCCGGGTTCGGTCGTGCGTCGCGGTTCGTTTGTCGCCCCGAACGTCGTGTTGATGCCGAGCTTCGTCAACATCGGCGCTTATGTTGGCGAGGGATCGATGGTCGATACTTGGGCGACGGTCGGTAGCTGCGCACAGATCGGCAAGAACGTCCATCTTTCGGGCGGCGTCGGCATTGGTGGCGTGTTGGAACCGTTGCAGGCCGATCCGGTCATCATCGAAGATAATTGCTTCATCGGTGCGCGTTCGGAAGTCGTTGAAGGCGTGCGGGTCGAAGAGGGCGCAGTGCTGGCGATGGGCGTGTTTCTCTCCTCCACCACCAAGATCATCGATCGCGCCACGGGCGAAATCTTTGTCGGTCGCGTGCCGAGCTATTCGGTCGTCGTGCCGGGCGCATTGCCGGGCAAGCCGCTGCCCGATGGCACGCCGGGGCCGAGCCTTGCCTGCGCCGTGATTGTCAAGCGCGTCGATGCCCAGACCCGCGCCAAGACCGCGATTAACGAACTGCTGCGCGACTGATCTGATCCTGTCCTCAACCTTTCCGAAGGTTGAGGACATATGCTTGTTAAGGATTTCATGGCCGATCCAGCCCCCCTCACGCCGCCCATTGCTGCCACCTGGCCTCATCAGTCGGCTCATCATGGCCGGATCATCGACGATCCTTGGGCGTGGCTGCGCGATCCGAACTATCCGGACGTGAATGATGGGCAGGTAATTGCCCATCTTGAAGCGGAAAATCGCTGGTTTGAGGCGCAAATGGCGCCGCACCAGAAGTTGATCGACAATTTGTTTGAAGAAATGAAAGCGCGGCTCAATGAAGATGAGTCGAGCGTTCCCTATCGCGATGGCGACTGGCTTTATCATTGGGCGTTCGCGCCGGGGACACAATATCGTCGCTGGTTCCGCACCGCAGTAGAGGGCGGAGCGGCAGTCTGTATCCTCGATGAAAATACGCAAGCCGAGGGTAAGGATTTCTTCCGGCTGGGCGCGTTGGTTGTGTCGCCGGATGGGGCAAAGCTTGCATGGACCTGCGACGATAGCGGGGCTGAGCGTTTTACCCTGCGGATTCGCGACCTTGCGACCGGGCAGGATAGCGTCCTGACGATCCCCGGTCTGTTGGGCGGCGTGGTTTGGTCGGCGCAATCGGATGCGGTGCTGTATGGGCTGGTCAATGATCATTGGCGGATTGATCGCATCATGCGCCACCGGCTCGGCGACGATCCGGCGCAGGATCGTTTGGTCTATCAAGAAACGGACGAGCGTTTTCAGGCGGGCGTGGGGCGCACCCAATCGCGCCGGTTCCTGACCATCTCCACCGGCAATCATGAAACCTCCGAATGCTGGCTGATCCCGGCGGATGAGGTGGATGCCGCGCCGTTATTGGTATCGCCGCGCATCGATGGGCGGCAATATGAGGTGGAGGAGCATGACGGCACGCTGTTCATCCGCACCAATGATGCCCATGTAAATTTCCGCATCGTCACGGCCTCGCTCGATGCGCCAGAGGTTTGGCAGGAGTGGCTGGCCGGATCGGACCGTATTTATCTTCAGGACATCACCTGTTTTGCCGATCAGATGGTCTTGCAGGGGCGTGAGCAGGGCTTGGATCAGATCTGGATCACCGGTTACGCCGCACCCGATCTGGCTCCTATCGCCTTTCCAGAGGCGAGCTATACCGCAGGGCTGGGCAGCAACCCGGAATATCGGGTGACGAAGCTGCGGATCGGCTATCAGTCGATGGTCACGCCTGCGACTGTGTTCGATTATGATATCGCGACCGGCAAGTTGGACACGCTGAAAGTCCAGACGATCCCGTCCGGCTATGATGCCAGCCAATATCGCACCGAACGGGTGATGATAGAGGCGCGGGATGGAAAGATGATCCCGGCGTCCATCGTCTATCGCGCGGATTATCCGAAAGACGGCAGCCAACCGCTCCATCTCTATGGCTATGGCGCGTATGGCATTGCGATCCCGCCCGGTTTTTCCACTGTGAGGTTGAGCCTGTTAGATCGTGGCTTTGCTTATGCCATCGCCCATATCCGGGGCGGGGACGATCTCGGCTATCAATATTATCTTGATGGCAAGTTGGAAAAACGCACCAACAGCTTCAACGATTTTGTCGATGTGACCAAGGGCCTGATCGCGCGCGGCTTTGGCGCTATGGGCAAGGTCTCGATTTCCGGCGGGTCGGCGGGCGGCGAATTAATGGGGGCGGTGATCAATCAGGCACCCGCGCTTTATGGCGCGGTGGTGGCGCATGTGCCGTTCGTCGATGTGCTGAACACGATGCTGGACGCGAGCCTGCCGCTCACCCCCGGCGAATGGCCGGAATGGGGCAATCCGATCGAGGATGCGGCGGCGTTCGATCTGATCCGATCCTATTCGCCTTATGATAATGTGACGGCGCAGGCCTATCCGCCGATGTTGGTGACCGCCGGGCTGCATGACCCGCGCGTGACCTATTGGGANNATTGGGAACCGGCGAAATGGGTCGCCAAATTGCGGGTGACCAAGACCGATCACAACGCATTGTTGCTGAAAACCAATATGGCGGCGGGGCATGGCGGCAAATCAGGGCGCTATGAATCGCTGCATGAGGACGCCGAGGAACAGGCGTTTATCCTGACGCAATTGGCGGGTTAGGGGCTATTCGCCCGGTGCGCTGGATGCTGAACCAAGTTCAGCATGACGAAGGGATAAGAAATAATCCCGACTTACCCCTCCGTTCATCATGCCCCTCCCTCATTCGTCATGCTGAACTTGTTTCAGCATCCAGGCGCAGGCCCGGATATAAACCCTGAAACAAGTTCAAGGTGACGAAGCGAGGGGGCGGGGCCAGCATTGCAACATGACGGAGCGAGGGCGCCCGCATTTCAGGCAACAAAAAAGGGCCGCCGAAGCGACCCTGTTTTTGTCCCGACCGAATCGGTCAGAAAAGACAGATTACTTGATCTTGGCTTCTTTGAAATCGACATGCTTGCGCACGACGGGATCGTACTTGCGGAACGACAGCTTTTCGGTCTGGGTCCGCGGATTCTTCTTGGTGACGTAGAAAAACCCGGTGTTTTCCGAGCTCACCAGCTTGATTTTCACTGTGGTCGGCTTCGCCATGACCCAATTCCTTGCTTCAAACGGTTGTGGCGCGCCCCAATCGAATCGCGCTAAAAAATCAAAGGACGGCCCGAAGACCGCCCGTTCGTGCAGCGCATTTGCCGATTGCGCCTGTAAAAGTCAAGGGCATGGGCGCAGCCTTTGCCTTGACGCATTTTCAAGCTAGAGCTGCGCCGCTTCTTTTACATGATTCCGGAAAGATACGCATCATGATCACCGTTTCCGCCTTGCAGCTTGCCCTTGGGGGCAATGTGGACGCCAATATCGCTGCCGTGTCCGCTTTGGTGCGGGAAGCCGCGGGTGAGGGGGCGCAGGTCGTCTTGCCGCCGGAATTGTTCGAAGGGCCGTATTTCTGCCAGACGCAGGATGAACGCTGGTTCGAAACTGCGCGCCCGACGGCCTCGCATCCATCAGTACAGGCGATGCAGGCATTGGCGGCGGAATTGAAAATCTACATCCCGACCAGCTTTTTCGAACGCGATGGCCAGCATTATTACAACAGCCTCGCGATGATCGATGACGGCGGCAATATCATGGGCGTCTATCGCAAGAGCCATATTCCGGATGGCCCCGGCTATACCGAAAAATTCTATTTCCGCCCCGGCAATACCGGCTTCAAAGTGTGGCCGACCAAGCATGGTGTGATCGGCGTCGGTATTTGCTGGGACCAATGGTATCCAGAAACGGCCCGCGCGATGATGCTGATGGGGGCGGATATCTTGATGTATCCGACCGCGATTGGCGATGAACCGGCGTCCGAGGATCTCGATACCTCGCGTTTGTGGCGACGCGCGATGGTGGGCCATGCGGTGTCGAATGTCGTGCCGGTGGTCGCCGCCAATCGGATCGGTACCGAAGGCGAGCAGAGTTTTTACGGTCATAGCTTCATCTGTGATGAGCGCGGGGACATGGTGGCGGATTATGTCGATGGCGTGACGGGCGTGCTGACCGCCAGCTTCGATCTGGAAAAAATCCGCAAGCACCGCGCGACCTTTGGCTTTTTCCGCGACCGCAGGCCCGATCTCTACGGGCGGCTGGTCGAGGATATCTGAGGCTTGACCTTCACCGCGCAGATATTGACGCTCTATCCAGAGATGTTCCCCGGCCCCTTGGGCACGTCCTTGGCGGGCCGCGCGCTGGCCGAGGGCAAATGGGCGTGTAACCCGATCCAGATGCGCAACTTTGCGACCGACAAGCATCGCAGCGTCGACGATACGCCCGCAGGTGGCGGGGCCGGGATGGTGTTGAAGCCGGATATTCTTGGTCTGGCGGTCGATCATGCGCTGGCGCTTGCGCCCCAAGCCCCGGTGATCGCGATGACGCCGCGCGGCAAGCCATTGACGCAAGCAATGGTGCGCGCATGGGCGCAAGGCCCGGGGGTCACGATTTTATGTGGCCGATTCGAAGGATTTGACGAGCGGATATTCGCCGCGCGACCGATTATCGAGGTGTCGATTGGCGATTATATCCTGTCCGGTGGCGAGATGGGCGCGCTTGTTTTGCTCGACGCTTGCATTCGGCTGCTGCCCGGCGTAATGGGCGCGGCTTCTAGCGGTGATGACGAGAGCTTCGAATCGGGGCTTTTGGAATATCCGCAATATACCCGACCTGTTGAATGGGAAGGGCGGATGATCCCTGAAGTGTTGCGATCGGGGGATCATGCGAAAATCGATGCGTGGCGGAAACGTCAGGCGGAAGATGACACACGGCTACGGAGGCCGGACCTTTGGGAGCGCCATATTGGCGCTCGGGTTCAACCTCCCTCTGGTGCGCGACGACAGACGAAGGAAAAGAGGCATGAACCTCATTCAGACGATTGAAGCGGAACAGATTGCAAAGCTGACCGCAGACAAGAAAATTCCGGAATTCCGTCCGGGTGACACGTTGAAGGTCGGTGTGCGCGTTGTTGAAGGCGAACGCACCCGTATTCAGAATTACGAAGGCGTGTGCATCGCCCGGTCCAACAAGGGCATGGGTTCGAACTTCACCGTCCGCAAGATGAGCTTTGGTGAAGGCGTTGAACGCGTATTCCCGCTCTATTCGCCGAACGTCGAATCGATTGATGTGGTCCGCAAGGGCGTCGTCCGTCGTGCCAAGCTTTACTATCTGCGTGGCCGCACCGGTAAACGCGCGCGTATTGCAGAACGTCGTGACAATCGTCCGGCTTCGGAAGCCGCAAAGGGCTAAGCCTAACCGCTTCAGCTACAAGCTTTCGAAAAGGCCGGGACCGCAACAGGTTCCGGCCTTTTCTATTTTCTATTAGATCAGATCACAGGAAACATCATCATGGGTTATCGTGTCGTTGTTGCGGGTGCCACGGGCAATGTGGGCCGCGAAATGCTCAACATCCTTGCCGAGCGTGAATTCCCGATTGACGAATTGGCGGTATTGGCTTCTGCCCGCAGCCAGGGCGACGAAATCGATTTCGGCGAAACCGGCAAGAAGTTCAAAGTCCAGAACATCGATAATTTCGATTTCACCGGCTGGGACATGGCGTTGTTCGCCATCGGCTCGGATGCGACCAAGATCCACGCCCCGCGCGCAGCGGCGGCAGGTTGCGTCGTGATCGACAATAGCTCGCTTTATCGCATGGACCCGGATGTGCCGTTGATCGTGCCGGAAGTGAACCCGGATGCGATCGATGGCTATAAGGTCAAGAACATCATCGCCAATCCGAACTGCTCGACCGCGCAGATGGTGGTCGCGCTGAAGCCGATCCATGATGCCGCCACAATCAAGCGCGTCGTCGTCGCCACCTATCAATCGGTGTCGGGCGCGGGCAAGGCGGGGATGGACGAATTGTTCGAACAGTCGCGCAACATTTTCGTCGGCGACAGCGTCGAGCCGCACAAGTTCACCAAGCAGATCGCGTTCAACGTGATCCCGCATATCGATAGCTTCCTTGACGATGGTTCGACTAAGGAAGAATGGAAAATGGTCGCCGAAACCAAGAAGATCCTCGATCCGAAGATCAAGCTGACCGCGACCTGCGTGCGCGTGCCGGTGTTCGTGGGCCATTCGGAAGCGATCAACATCGAAATGGAAAACGAACTGTGCGCCGAAGATGCGCAGAAGTTGCTGCGTGAAGCGCCGGGCATCATGCTGATCGATAAGCGTGAAGATGGCGGCTACATCACCCCGATCGAATGCGTCGGCGATTATGCGACCTTCATCAGCCGCGTGCGTGACGATTCGACTGTGGAAAATGGTCTGTCGCTCTGGTGCGTATCGGACAATCTGCGCAAGGGCGCGGCGCTGAATGCGGTGCAGATCGCCGAACTGCTGGGCCGTCGTCACCTGAAAAAGGGCTGATAGGCTCGCTAAGATTGAATGAAAAAGCCCTCGCGCAAGCGGGGGCTTTTTTGTTGAGAGCCGCTTTTTGTTTAGTCCCTGAGGCGTCGGCGCTGAGGCTTATCAAAACAATAAGTGGCGGCGATGCCGCCGTCGGCATATCCTTCCTTCGTCATGCTGAACTTGCTTCAGCATCTTGCCCTGCGCGTGGAATAGAGCCTGAAACAAGTTCAGGATGACGAGGTGGATGACGTTGCCGCCTTTGGAGGCTTCCCTTATTCTTCCGTCATCACCAAGACGAGTTCGCCGATCATCAAGAACAGCATGAATGGCGCCCACGCGGCGAGCCAGCCCGGATAGGCGCCGAGATTACCCATGGCGAGGGCGAAATTGTCGGCGACGAAATAGGCGAAGCCCAGCCCCATGCCGATCACCGCGCGGATGAACAATTTGCCTGACCGGGCAAGGCCAAAGGCTGCGACGCCGGCCAGCAAGGGCATCAGGGTGATCGATAGCGGCCCAGATATCTTGTGCCACAGACCGGCGCGCAGCGCGCTGGTGGGGCGTCCGGCGCGTTCGAGATTGTGAATGGCGCGCAACAATGGCCTAAAGGCATTTTCATCGGCCTTGATGTTGGACAAGGCGAATTGATCCGGCGTGATGCCATCGCCAAAATGCGGCGTGTCGCGTGGCACCGGCACACCGCGAATGACATCGAAGCGATCTATCCGACCTGTCAGCCGCCAGCCATTGCCATCGCGGACTGCGCCTTCGGCCTTGGTGGTGGCGGTGAGTTCGCCGCCATTGCGTTCGAAAATCTCGATCTGCGTGATGCGGGTGTCATCGCCCCGGCCCGTGACGGTATCGACATGCACGAGATCGTCCACGTCGCGGACCCATATATTGTTGACGGTCAGCTTGCCGCGCGGGACCGGGCCATAATCGGCGGCTTCCCAGTCATTCAGTGCCTTGATCGAACGCACGACCACGCGATCATTGAAGGCAAAGGCGATGATCGCGATGCCAAGGCTGGCCACGACCAAAGGGGCGAGGATTTGATGGGCGGAAATGCCAGCGCCCTTCATCGCGACGATTTCGCTATTCTGATTGAGTGTGGCGAGCGTGATCAATGTGCTCAACAGCACGGAAAACGGGAGGAACCGGGCAATGATCTGCGGCACGCGCAGCCCTGCATAGCGCCATAATTCTGCATCGCCATTGCCCGGATAGGCAAGGATTTTCCCTGATTCACCGAGCATGTCGAGGGTCTGGAGAATCAAGACCAGCCCGCCGAGCACCGCAACGGTGCGCACAAGAAAGAGCCGGGCCATGTACCAGCTGAGGGTGCGTGAGGGAAAAAACTGTGTCTGTCCGGACATCAGCCATGATCCTTTTGCAATTTCGCGCGGACCAGCGCAGCAAACGAGCGCAGCTTGCTGGAGATGATGGCGAATACCCGTTCCAATGCGCCGATCGGTTGGCCGCCGGGGCGATGGGCGAGGATGTGATAAATCCAGACTATCAGGGCCGAAAATACGAGGAATGGCAGCCACAAGGCGACCCATGGCGGCACGGTACCGATGGAGCCCAGCGCTTCGGCATATTGATTGATTTTGTGATAGGTCACGACGATGATGATCGAAAGAAAGACGCCCAGCGCCGATGACGAGCGTTTCGGCGGGACCGCGAGCGCGACCGCGAGCAAGGGTAGCAGCATCATCATTGCCACTTCCACCAGTCGGAAGTGGAAATTGGCGAGGCTTTGGCGGCGGGTTTCCGGATCGGTCTTGGGGTCATGGCCGACACGCACCAGCTCGGGCATGGTGAGTTCCAGATCCTTGCCGCCGCGATGGCGGAAGGTTTCGACCTTGGGCAGATCGATCGGCAGATCGTGGCTTTCAAACGCGAGCACGCGCGGCGCACGATAGCTGGGGCTGCCATGCACCAGCCGCCCATTTTTCAGGCGCAGGATGATCGTGTCCGGGTCATCGGTGGCGAGAAAGGTGCCGCGTTCGGCGGTCACCGCAAGGGTCTTGCCATCCTTGCCATCCGCCATCAGGAAAATGCCGCGCAGGTCGCGCCCCTGATCGCGACTTTGTTCAATCCGCAGGGTCATATGCTTGCCCAATTCGGTGAACTCGCCAATCTTGATCGATGCGCCAAGCGCGCCAGAGCGCAATTCAAAGCGCAGCCCTTCATAGGCATAACGGGAGTAAGGCTGGACGAAACCGACAATGGCGAGGTTCACCAGCGCCAGCGCGATGGCGAACATATAAGGCACGCGCAACAATCGGCCATATGAATATCCGACCGCGCGCAACACATCGAGTTCCGACGACAATGCAATTTTTCTGAAAGCGAGCAAAATACCGAGCATCAGCCCAATCGGGATGCCGAGGGACAGATATTCCGGCAACATATTCGCCAGCATCTTCCAAACGACATCGACAGGGCCGCCCTCGCGGGCAACAAAGTCGAATAATCGCAGCATCTTGTCGAGGACAAGCAGCATCGCGGCGATCGTCAGCGTCGCCATAAGCGGCGTGGCAATCAACCTGGCCAGATAGCGATCGATGAGCTTCAGGTTGGTCAATTCGCCGCCCATATTTTTAATTTTCACTATTCGCCGCTGCTTCACCATTTTTTGGCCTCAAAGCCAAACGATTTATAGCCTGTGATCGCAAAATCTGACGAGTCCGATCACAAGTTGGCGTTGGTCGCATAAGGATGGGAATAAAATGTTCATTCAGAACATTGGCTTTGGTGGCAATGTGCATCAGTTGATGTTGACATGGCGTGGTGCGTTATTTGTCGCATTTTTGCCGGTTGCGCTGGTGATGGCGATCTTGTTCGCATCGCCCGGGACGGCGGCTGCCAATGTCCTTGGTCCGCATGCCGCCCGATGCGGCGCAGGCGCGGCGTCCGCTGTGCTGGTCGAGGTGACGGGCCTGAAGCTGCGGCGCGGTTCGTTGCGGGTCCAATCTTATGGCGGCAATCCATCACAATATTTTGAAAAGGGCGCGTGGCTGGAACGAATCGATGTGCCGGTGCCTGCAACCGGCAGCGTGTCGATCTGCGTGCCGGTGCCAAAGCCGGGCGTTTATGCGATTTCGGTGCGTCACGATCTGAACGGCAATCACAAGTCGGACATGGCGGACGGTGGCGGCATGTCGGGCAATCCTGAAATGTCGCTGATGGGGCTGATCATGAAGAGCAAGCCATCGCCGAAAGAAGTGGCGTTCAATGTTGGTCAGGGGACTCGGGTGATCACGGTGGTCATGAATTATGTGCAGGGCGGCTCGTTTCGCCCGGTGCGGGATGTATCGAGATAATCCATGCTGATTAAGGTCGCACTCATCTCCAATCCCCGGTCGAGCGGCAACAAGGCGTTGTTGCCGCGCATCCGGCGTTATTGCGCCGACCATCCGGAGATTTTCCATTATGAGGTGGAGCATGTCGACCAGATTGCCGAAGCGATGGCGACGATTGCGCGGGTCAAGCCGCGCATTCTGGTCGTCAATGGCGGCGATGGCACGGTGCAGGCCGCGTTGACGGAATTGCACCTCGGCAATCATTTCGGCGATCATGTGCCGCCGGTGGCAGTGTTGCCCAATGGCAAGACCAATTTGATTGCACTCGATCTCGGCGCGCATGGCGATGCGATTGCGGCGCTGAGCCGTATCATGGCGCTGGCCGATACCGATTTCGCCGATCATGTCGTCGCGCGCGAGTTGATCTCGTTGACGGATGGCCATGTCGGCACCCGTCCGGTGCTGGGCATGTTTCTTGGCGGGGCGGGGCTGGCGGACAGCATCCTGTATTGCCGTCATAAATTATATCCGACCGGCCTGCCCAATGGCCTGTGTCATATGCTGACATTTTTTGCGGTGCTGGCGTCGCTGATCCTGCGGGTGAAGGCCCGGTTCCTGCCGCCACAGCCAAGCCCGGTGCGGGTGTCGTTGCTGCGCGATGGTCAGTTGCAGGGCAAATTCGCCTTTTTGATCGTGACCACGCTAGAAAAATTATTGTTCGCCAGTGCGCCCAAGGCCAATGGTTCGATGCGTTTTCTCGCGATTGACCAAAGCCCGGTGGTATTATTGCGCGCCTTGTTTGCAGGGCTGTTCGGCAAGCTAGGGCGCGATCGCATGGCCGGGGTCTATGTCGAGCGCGGCGACGAGATTCAGATCGATGGCGATTGTTCCAGCGTGATTCTCGATGGCGAGATTTTTCAGGCGCGGCCCGGCTTTCCGATTGTGCTGCGTTCCACCGAACCCGTATCGTTTCTGCGCCTCGCGGCGTGAGTGGATTGCGCGCCCTTGTCGCGGCTGAGCTTGCCCAGCCGGCCGATCCGCGCGTGTCGGCGTTTGCGGCGGATATTGCGGGCCGTTATGGCGCGGCGGCTGAGGCGGTGCTGTTTTACGGCTCTTGCCTGCGTGAGACCAAGCTCGATGGGCTGATGCTCGATTTCTACCTGATTGTGCGGGATTATCGCGCGGCCTATCCGCAGGGCTGGATGGCGGTGGCGAATCAATTGGTGCCGCCCAATGTCTTTCCGGCGAGCCATGCCGGGCTGATCGCCAAATATGCAGTGCTTTCGGTCGAGGATTTCGCCCGGTTGAACCGGCGCGAGACGTTGAATGTTTCGGTTTGGGCGCGGTTCGCCCAGCCGAGCCGCCTTGTCTGGCAAGCGAATGACGCGGCAGGCATGCGGGCGGTGGATGCGGTGATGGAGGCTGCGCCGACCTTATTGGCGGCGGCGCTGCCCTTGGTCGAACAGGATAATGGCGATCCGCTCGCGATCTGGCGGACGGCCTTTGCCCTGACCTATGGCGCGGAACTGCGGGCCGAGCGCAAGACGCGGGCGGGATCTGTGGTCGATGCCGATCCGGCGCGTTATCTGCTTTTCACGCCAGAAGTGATGGCAGCAGCGCGGGCGGGACGGCTGGACAGTCCGGCGACGGCGCGGCGACGTTGGCGGTTGCGGCGCATTCAGGGCAAGTCGCTGACGGTGCTGCGGCTGTTGAAGGCGAGCCTCACCTATGCAGGCGGGATTGATTATCTCGCGTGGAAGATCAGCCGTCATAGCGGCCATGCCATCGTGATCCGCCCTTGGCAGCGGCGCTGGCCGATACTGGGCGCAATCACGCTATTGCCGCGCCTCGTGAGGCACGGCGCGGTGCGTTAAGCACCGGCCGACTAGGTATCGCGGTGCGTTAAGCACCGGCCCGCAAAGGACGCGCGGTGCGTTAAGCATCGGTCTTTAAGGGGGCGAAGCGCTCAATCCTTGATCCATTTGCCGCTGTCGCGATATTTTTCGACAATGTTGGAATCTGGCGTCCACTGGTTCGCTGCAGTTGCAGATTCAGGCGTAGGCGCAGATGCGACCTTGGGCAGGGCCGGGAAGGCGGTGCCAGCGAACAATGGGTCGATGGGGGCCACCAACATATCGGCGGCGCGCGGATGGGGGATGGGTAGCGGTTCCAGCCCTGTGTAGCGGGCAGTAAACGCCGGGGCCTCGCCCGCCTGTCCCGGCCAGCGATAGAAAATATGCGCGCCGATGATCCCGGCCTTGCGCAAGCTGTTGCCCCAATAAGGCGCGACGGCCAGCGTGTGATAATGTGTCGCCAGCCCGATGGGCGCATGGACATAGCCATTAAGCGCCTCCATCGCATGTCGGCGCGCCCGCGCCCAAGGGGCGCTCATTGGCACGCGGGCGGTGGAGCCGTCGCAGCTGAAAGTGAATTGGCAGCCGGTCGCGCGTTCTGACCCCTGATAGATGACATCGCAGATATTGTGGGGATAGGCCGGATGGCGCACTCGGTTAAGAATGACTTGCGCCACGGCGCGCTGGCCGTCGTCCGGTTCATTTGCGGCTTCATAATAAATGGCGCTGGTCAGGCACAAGGTCGCGCGAAAACGGGTGAGGGCGGACATGCCTTGCAGGGAAAATGCCGCCGCTGCCGGGCCGGGATCGAAGCGGCTTTGCGTGATGAAAGGGGCCGATGGGGTTGGTGAGGCCGGGCTGTCGGGCGCGGGGGTAGCGATTGAGGTTTCGCTCGCATCCAGGTCGTTGACAGAAATGCGGTGGGGTTCGGCGTGCAAGCCATAGGTCAGTTGCAGGGCAATCAGGCACAGGCCGAGCAATGCAGCCGCACAGCGACGCTGCAATGCGCGTCGCCTGCGGTAATATTGAATCGGCTGTCGCCGTTTGATGGTCCAACTCGTGCTGATCAACGCAACTTACTCAATTTCGATTATGGCGCGGGTTTTACATGATAAACTGCCCGTTGGCTTCCCCCATTTTACGCCCGTCCCGTTGTGAGACGAACTTTATCAGCCGCCGAAATTGAGGCCAATCCACAAGGTGCGCGGGGCCGCGCGTTCAATCACTCCGTTGGTCGCAATGCCGGATTCGATCCGCACATCGGCCAGATTCTCACCGCGCAATTCGATCGCCAAACCCCGGCCCAATGGCCAGCGGATCAGGCCGTCGACTGTCACCGCATCGTGCAATTTCTGGCTGTTGAGGTCGTCTTCATATTGAGCGCCGATATAGCGCAGGCTGGTCGAGACCAACGGCCCGGTGGCACGGCCATAGCCCAATGTCACCGCCCCAAGGTGGCGCGGGGTCTGGGCGGGGCGGAGCCCGTTTAGCGCGGGCGAGATGGCACCCCCTCGCACCTTGGAACGGGTGTAGCTGTAATTGCCGTTCAACTGCCACAGGCCATATTCCAGTCCGGCGTTCAGCTCAAACCCCTGCGCAGTGATGCGGTCGAGATTCCGCCGTTTCCGGACAGTCGGGCTTTCGGAGACATTGGCGATGGCATCATCCAGTCGGTTCCAAAAGACGGTTGCACCCAGATGCACGCTGTTGAGCGGGCGATAGTCCAGCCCAGCCTCCAGCCCGCGCAGTCGTTCCGGCTGGAGCGCCGCATTGGCGTTGGTGGTGATGCTGCCGAGCCGGAACGGACGATAGAGTTCGTTCAAAGTCGGCAGTCGCCATGCCTGATAGGCGGCAGCGCGGAAATGGATGGCCGAGGGCCGCCATGAAAGGCCCAAACGCATTGTCGGTTCGGTGCCGCTGCGATCCGCATAGATCCTGCTGCTGCCAAAGACCGTGCCGGTGGCAATCGCGCTTTGGCGCAGGAAGCCGTTCGTCAGTTTCCAGCGGTCGACGCGACCCGACAGGCTGACGCCCAGATGCGCATCCGGGTCTTCCCAGCCAAGCGTGCCGAACAGGCCGAGGTCATCGCTATCGCCGCCCGAAATGCGCAGATTGTCAAAGGCCTTGGCAACCGCGTTATAGCTGTAACGCTCGCGCGATTGTCCGGTCAGGAAGCGGCCATCGCCGCCCAAGGCCAATGTCCAGCCATCTGGCAAGGGCGGGCGAATTTCGACCTTGAAGCCGCCACCTTCCGCCGGGACCGTATATTGGTCGAGCGTGGGGGTGACATTGGTTCGGCTGGTATCCGCGCTGGCGAAGCCGCTGGAAAAATCGCGATATTGATAATATCCGAGGATTTCCCATGCCCAATCGCCTTGATGGAGCAGGCGCAGGCTCATGTCGAAGCCTTGCTGGTTGTTGTCGGTCAGGATCAGGCCGCGTGCGCGCCGATCTTCGGCATAGATGCCCGATGCCTGCAATTCGGTGTCGTCGGCGATGGGGGCGACTGCACGGGCTTGCAGGCTATATTGGCGATAGGGCGCGGCGCGGTCGGCAGGCCCACGTTGCGAGGCGATGACCGGGATGAAGCCGTCGCCCCGGCTATAATCGCCATTGAGCGAGACGAACCCGCCGCCCAATTGTTGCGTGAGCGCCGCCGAACCGGTGCCGCTGTCGCGGCTGCCATAGGCGATGCTGGCTTCCACCGGGTTGCTGTCGCGTGGGGTGCGGCTGAACAAGGCGATGGTCCCGGCGATGGCGCCCGCGCCGTGATTGACCGACCCGCCGCCGCGCAGGACATTGGCGCTGCCGATGCGGACAGGTGCAAAAGCGGGGAAGCCGACCCAGCCGCCGAAGGGGTCGGCCATCGGCACGCCATCCAGCAGGATCAAGGCCCGGCTGGAGGCATTGCCGCCAAGGCCGCGCATCGAGGCGCCCTGGCTGGTCGGATGGGCGGAGCGGCTGTCCGACCGTCGAAATTGCATCAGCCCCGCCTGATCGCGCAGCACGTCCTCCATCCGATTGGAGGCACTGCGGCGCAAGCTTTCGCGGTCGATCGTGAGAAGATTGCCCGCCGCCGCCGGATCGTTGAGTGGTAAGGGTTGGCCGGTGACGACGATCTCGCCGGACCCATTCTCGATACTCGTCGCCCGTCCGGCGGTCGGCACAGCCACAAGGACCGCCGACAGCACGGACGTGAGCATATATTTACAGGACATCATTTTCACCGGTGATAAGGATAAAGTATCAGGCAGCGTCGCCCGCGGCTTCCTTGTCCTTCTGGGCATAGACCAGCACCGGTTCTTTCCGACTTTCCGCCACATCCTTGTCGATGATGACTTCATCAATGTCGTTGTTGCCGGGCAGGTCGAACATGGTGTCGAGCAAGATCAGTTCGAGAATCGAGCGCAAACCACGCGCGCCGGTTTTGCGTTCGATTGCCTTTTTCGCGATGGCCGACAGCGCGTCCTCGGTGAAGGTGAGCTTGGCCTCCTCCATTTCAAACAATTTCTGATATTGTTTGACGAGGGCGTTTTTCGGCTCGGACAGGATCTTGACCAAGGCCGGTTCATCCAGATCTTCCAGCGTCGCGATGACGGGCAGACGACCGACGAATTCGGGGATCAGGCCGAATTTCAGCAAATCTTCCGGTTCGCACTGGCGCAACACTTCGCCCGCACGACGTTCATCCGGCCCGGCGACATGCGCGCCAAAGCCGATAGACTTGCCCTGCATGCGATCGCCGATGATCTTTTCCAACCCGGCGAACGCGCCGCCGCAGATGAAGAGGATGTTGGTGGTGTCGACCTGCAGGAACTCCTGCTG
>DITW01000041.1 GCA_002422945.1 Sphingomonadales bacterium UBA6174
ATAAAAAGCCGGTGAAGAACGGCGAATTATGGCAGGAGCTTGATCTCGCCGTCGCCCGCCACAAGGTCGAATGGGTGTGGGTGCGCGGCCATAATGGCCATGTCGAGAATGAACGCGCAGATGCGCTCGCCTCTGCGGCGGCGCATCTTCAACGTAGTTTCTGAACGAACAACGCCCGGTGTTAAATCCGGGTAACATTGCCCCAGATGGCGTCATTCGAAAGATTGTCCATCAGCGCCGCTGCCAACCCTTCCGCCGAACGCAATGTCGTAGGATCTTCACCCGGAAACGCCTTTTCGCGCATCTTGGTGGCAGTCGCGCCCGGATCGATCACCGCAACCCGGACGGGCGACAGGTTCTTCACCTCTTCGCCATAGCACAACACCAACGTCTCCAATGCCGCCTTGGACGCGCCATAGGCAGCCCAATAGGCACGCGGCTTGCGCCCGACCGATGAGGTTATTGCAATCACCCGGCCCGATTCGGACGCCCGCAACATCGGATCAAAGGCCCGCAACAACGCCTGATTGGCGAGGACATTGAGCGTGAGCACGCGGTTGAACTCCGCCCCGTCAATCGCCGTAACCGGCGTCAATGTGCCGAGCATCGCCGCATTGAGAACGAGCAAGTCGATCACCGGCCAGCGCTGCTGCACTGCCATCGCGAGACGGGCGATGCTGTCGCCATCGGCCAGATCGAGCGGCGCAATCGTCGCCGTGCCGCCTGCCGCATGAATATCGGTTTCGACCTGTTCCAGATCGGCGCTGGTGCGCGCGACCAGAATGACATGCGCCCCGGCCCGTCCCAATTCACGCGCGATGGCCGCGCCAATGCCGCGAGAAGCGCCGGTGACGATCGCGGTCTTGCCCTTTAATGCGAGGGACATCAGTGAACAGCGTCCGCGATCAGTGACAATTGATCCGCCGGGCCAACATCATCGGCATCGGTCAATGTCGTCGGATATTCGCCGGTAAAGCATGCATCGCAGAATTGTGGACGCGCGGCGTTGCGGCTTTCCACGCCCGCCGCCTTATACAAGCCATCGACCGAGATGAAGGACAGGCTATCGACCTTGATATAATCGGCCATCTCCGCGACCGTCATCTGCGCTGCCAGCAATTTCGCACGTTCCGGGGTATCAACGCCATAATAGCAGCTATGCTTGGTCGGCGGGCTGGCGATCCGCATATGGATTTCGCGCGCACCGGCCTCGCGCAGCATCGCCACGATCTTGAGGCTGGTCGTGCCACGCACAATCGAATCGTCGATGAGGACGATCCGCTTGCCGTCGATCAGCGCCTTATTAGCATTGTGCTTCAGCTTGACGCCCAGATGGCGCACCTGATCGCCCGGCTGGATAAAGGTCCGGCCCACATAATGCGAACGGATGATGCCGAGTTCGAACGGAATGCCCGATTGCTGAGCATAGCCAATCGCCGCAGGGGTGCCGCTATCCGGCACCGGCACCACGAGATCGGCCTCGACCGGATTTTCAATCGCGAGCTGCGCGCCAATGCTCTTGCGCACCGAATAGACTGACGAACCGTCGACCAGCGAATCAGGACGCGAGAAATAGACCTGTTCGAAAATGCACGGGCGCGGCGACAGATCGCCAAAAGGACGAATCGAACGCAGGCCCGCTTCGGACACGATCACCATTTCGCCCGGATCGATCTGACGAATGAAGCTTGCGCCCACCACATCCAGCGCGACCGTTTCTGATGCGAAGATATAGCTGTCGCCAAGCTTGCCCATCACCAAAGGCCGGATGCCGAGCGGATCGCGACAGGCGATCATGCCTTCTGGCGTCATGCAGATCAACGAATAGGCACCTTCTACCCGCTTCAACGCATCGACGAAGCGATCGAGCAAGGTGCGATAATTGGAGGTTGCGACAAGGTGAATGATCACCTCGGTATCGGAGGTCGACTGGAAGATCGACCCGCGCTTCACCAATTCGCTTTTGAGCGCGATGGCGTTCGAAATATTACCGTTATGCGCAACCGCAAAGCCGCCCGACGACAAATCGGCATACAGCGGCTGCACATTGCGCAGCGCGGTTTCGCCCGAGGTCGAATAACGGACATGACCCGCCGCCACCGTGCCGGGCAGACGGTCGATTACTTCCGGACGGTCGAAATTACCTGCGACATGGCCCATGGCGCGATGGCTGTGGAATTCCTTGCCATCCCAGCTCGTGATGCCGGCAGCTTCCTGCCCACGGTGTTGAAGGGCATGAAGGCCTAGCGCGACCATCGCCGCCGCGCCGGGCGCAGAGCCCCACACGCCGAAAACGCCGCACTCTTCGCGCAGCTTGTCATCGTCGAAAGGATGAGTGGTGAGCATCAAATGGTCCCGCCTGATCGCAGTTGCAGCTACAGCCGCAATTTGGGGCTGCACGCCGAAGTTGCAAGCCCTATAGAGCGGTAAGACTGATTTGTCCTCCCCTGATTTTCGCCTCTCGAACCGGAATGATTTAATGGCTGACAATAACCGGGAAACCGGGCTGGAACTCGATCCGAAATTCAACGCCGATGGCCTGATTACTGCCGTTGCGACTGATAAGAACACCGGCGCGGTGTTGATGCTTGCGCATATGAATCGCGAGGCGCTGGACCTTACGATCTCATCTGGCGAGGCATGGTTCTGGTCGCGCAGCCGGGCATCCTTATGGAAAAAGGGCGAAACCAGCGGCCATGTGCTGCGCGTGGCAGAGATGCGGATAGATTGCGATCAGGATGCCATCTGGCTGATTGTCGAACCGCATGGCCCTGCCTGTCATACTGGTGCAACGACCTGCTTTTATCGCCGTATTAACGGACATGGCTTAGAGCGAGTCTGATCTGCACTGGTCGTGCGATTGGTCCTTTTCACCATCGGCCCGGCCACTATAAGAGCGGTCCACCAGTCTTTGCGGAGCTTATTTTAATATCATGCATAGTTCGCTCCGGCTCCTGACTCGTCGCCGTTTTTTGCCGTTGTTCGCCACGCAATTGCTCGGCGCTTTCAACGATAATCTGTTCAAATCGGCGATGGTCATGCTTGTTGTCTATCGGATTTACTCCGATCCGGCGGCGGAAATGGTGTTCAGCGCGCTGGCCGGTGCAATCTTCATCCTGCCCTATCTGGTGCTCTCGGCATCTGCCGGACAATTGGCGGACTTTCGCGATAAGGCGCGGCTGATCCGCATCATCAAAACGGCAGAAATCATCATCATGATCGGCGGCGCGGCAGGGCTGTTGTTCGGCAACCTGCCATTGTTGCTGCTCTCATTATTCGCCATGGGCGTGCATTCGACATTTTTTGGCCCGATCAAATATGCGATTTTGCCGCAGCATCTCGAAAGCGATGAAGTATTGGGCGGCACCGGGCTGGTCGAGGCCGGGACCTATATCGCGATTCTCGGTGGCACGATTTTCGGTGGACTGATGCAGGGCGCGGTCAATAGCGGCGATCTGCCGCATTGGTCGGTCGGCGCGGCGGTGATCGCCGTGGCGGTTGTCGGTCGCTGGGTCGGCGGCATGGTGCCGCCTGCCCATCCGGAGATCCCGAATTTGCCAGTGGATCACCACCCGATCCGCCAATCGATCCGCCTTGTATCCGCGACCATGCATATCCCGCGTCTGTTCCTCGCCATCTGGGCGATCAGCTTTTTCTGGGCGATGGGCGCTGTGCTGGCCGCCCAATTCCCGCCACTGGTAAAGAATGAATTCCACGGCGATGAGAATGTCGCGACCTTGTTTCTCAGCATTTTCTCGATTGGCGTCGCCATCGGCTCGGTCGCCGTCAACCGGCTGTTGCGTGGCCATGTATCCGCGCGCTACTCCCCGATTTCCGCGATTGTCATGGGCCTGTTCGTGTTGGACCTCTATTGGTCTGTCAGCCATTGGCCGATAAACGATGGCGCGTTGTTGACGATAGGCGAATTCATCCGCCTCGGCCATGCGGAGCGTGTGTTGCTCGACCTGTTCGGCGTCGCGGTGGCGGGCGGCATGTTCGTCGTGCCGCTATATGCGTTCCTCACCACCACCGTCCCCAAATCGGAAACGGCGCGGACAGTTGCGGCCAACAATATCGTCAACAGCGGTGCGATGGTGCTGTCGGCGGTCATGCTTGCCATTTTGATGAAGATCGGGGTCTCGATAGGCGGTACGTTGCTGATCGTTTCAGGCGCGAGCATCGTCGCCGCATATCTGGCGCAACGCCTGCACCGCGCCTGCGATTAAAACATCATGATCTGGCAATAATATAGAGCGCGCGCACTAAAGCTGCATCAGGCGATCAAGGCTGAAAAGAATATAAATCCCGCGCCAAATGCGAGGAGAAACAGCCGAACATCCGAAGATCGCTCAGTCCTGAACCTGCCCATATCGCCCGCAGCATCGACGATAGGCGCAGGGCAGCACATGCCATCATGTTCGCTATCAAGGACCAGTGCGCGTTTCATGCGCACTGGTTAACCGATCCTTTACCAATCACGCCAGCCCGAAAACTGGTTAACCCTGCGACTGGCACAGCACCCGCCCCAATTAGTGGCGGGCGCAGAGAAAATCATCAATCCGCAGGCAGCAGCATCTTTGCATGCGCCGATTCGATCATCGCCTTTTGCAATTTCTCGAATGCGCGCACTTCAATCTGGCGGACGCGTTCGCGCGAGATGCCATATTGCTCGGACAATTCTTCCAGCGTTTTGGGATCGTCGGTCAGACGCCGTTCGGCCAGAATATGCTTTTCCCGGTCGTTCAGCACGCCCATCGCCGACACCAGCATCGCATGACGCATGGTCCGCTCTTCGATATCGGCGATCTGCTCGTCCTGCAGCGGGCCGGTATCGGCAAGGCTGTCCTGCCATTGGCTGTCACCATCTTCGCCGATCATGACATTGAGCGAGGCATCCCCACCCATCGACATGCGCCGGTTCATATTGGTGACTTCTTCTTCCGACACGCCAAGGTCGGTCGCGATGCGCTTGAGGTCTTCAGGCTTGAGATCGCCCTCTTCCAACGCTTCGATCTTCGACTTCATCCGCCGCAGGTTGAAGAACAATTTCTTCTGCG
>DITW01000026.1 GCA_002422945.1 Sphingomonadales bacterium UBA6174
TCTGGCCGACCTGATAATCGTTCGGGACATAGCCCGCATCGACCGCCGCGCGCGATGCGCCGACCGCCGCACCGAGCTTGTCCGCCAGCGGGAAGATCACCTGCTGGAAGGTTTCTGCATCGTTCAGCGCGCGACCACCGGAGACGATCACCTTGGCCGAGGTCAGTTCCGGACGTTCGAGCTTGGCGATTTCAGCGCCCACGAACGACGAGGTGCCTGCATCGCCCTTGCCGCCAATGGCTTCGATCGCCGCCGAACCGCCGGTGGCTTCTGCCTTGGCAAAAGCGGTGCCGCGCACGGTGATGACCTTCTTGGCATCCGCAGACTGGACAGTCGCAATCGCGTTGCCCGCATAGATCGGACGGGTGAAGGTGTCGGCGCTTTCGACCGACAGAATGTCCGAGATCTGCATGACATCGAGCAACGCAGCAACGCGCGGCGCGATGTTCTTGCCATGAGCAGTGGCCGGCGCGAGGAATGCGTCATGATGGCCCATCAGGTCGACGACCAACGTCGCGACATTTTCGGCCAGCTGATTGGCATAAGCGGCATCATCGGCGACATGGACCTTGGCCACGCCAGCGATCTTGGCCGCCTGTTCGGCCACTGCGCCGCAGCCTTGACCGGCGACGAGCAGATGGACTTCACCGAGCTGCGAAGCGGCAGTGACGACGGCGAGGGTCGCATCCTTCAGCGATGCGTTGTCATGTTCGACATAAACGAGGGTCTTCATTGTGCGACTCCCATTTCTTTGAGCTTGGCGACCAATGCATCGACATCGGCGACCTTGATGCCGGCGCTACGCACCGGCGGTTCCTTGACGGTCAGCGTCTTCAAACGCGGCGCAACATCCACGCCATAATCGGCAGGGGTCTTGGTCGCCAGCGGCTTGGACTTGGCCTTCATGATGTTCGGCAGCGACGCATAGCGCGGCTCGTTCAAACGAAGGTCGGTGGTGATGATCGCCGGGGTCTTAAGGGCCACGGTTTCAAGACCGCCATCGACTTCGCGGGTGACGTTGACGGTGTCGCCAGCGACTTCGACCTTGGAAGCGAAAGTGCCCTGCGGACGGCCCGTCAGTGCGGCCAGCATCTGGCCGGTCTGGTTGCTGTCGTCATCGATTGCCTGCTTGCCGAGGATCACGAGACCGGGCTGTTCTTCTTCGACCACCTTGGCGAGCAGCTTGGCAACGCCGAGCGGCTCCACATCTTCGGCCACGATCAGGATCGCGCGGTCGGCACCCATGGCGAGCGCGGTGCGCAGGGTTTCCTGCGCCTTTTCCGGGCCGACCGAAATCGCGATGATTTCCGTGGCGACACCCTTTTCACGCAGGCGAATGGCTTCTTCAACCGCGATTTCGTCGAACGGGTTCATCGACATCTTCACGTTCGCCAGATCGACGCCCGTGCCGTCGGCTTTCACCCGCGGCTTCACATTATAATCGATCACCCGCTTGACGGGTACCAATATCTTCATGTCGCTTTCCTTTCCTGGACGGCGCGCCTTCAACAGCGGAGTCCGATATTAAAGTATGTCTAGTTACCAAAATGACGATCACGAACAGGAAGGGCCGGTGAAGGCCCTTCCTGCGACGAGCGTGCGATGCAGCGCTTCCGATGGAAGAAGTCGCTACAGAAGTGCGCTGCGGTTCATGCCTCAATCCACAATCACTTCAGCCAGGAACGCCACCTAGTCGACCGACAGACCTACAAGCTTCACCGCTAGGCCGCCCTGGCCGAGTGGCAAAATCTCATCGCCTGAGTGGCGGCGCGCGTAAGTGCCCCCTTAACAAGCTGAGAGCGGTTCGCATCAGACTGACACCTCCGCAGGCCCTCGTCACTGCTTCACAAGGCCCGATTTAATGCCAAGCTCGCGTCCATTTTTGCGAGCTGCTCAGGCGTTGCTTTGGGTTGCTGCGCCTTCCATTCAGCATATGGCATGCCATAAATTGCCTGCTGCACAGATTCGAGTGGCAATTCATGCGCCGACGCATCCACGATCCAATCGGCTAGGCAATTACGACAGAAACCCGCCAAGCCCATAAGGTCTATATTCTGAACATCTGATCGTTTTTGTAAGTGTCTGATCAATCTTCGAAAAGATTCAGCAGCGAATTGATCTTCGATATCATCAATGTTCATTCTCGGACCTTTCATCAGTCAACTACAAAACAACTTATAGTCCAAACCACCACCAACGGCACACAGTGCCGCAAGACCGCCGTGTCTCGTATTGGGCTAACAAGCCTAAACGTACGGACGCCCGCGCCCGGTGCTTGAAGAAACCAAATCAAATATGTATCGCCCGGCCATAAGCGGTGAGCACGCTTTCATGCATCGCTTCGCTGATCGTCGGGTGCGCGAACACGGTCTGCATCAGTTCGACCTCGGTCGTCTCCAGCGTGCGCCCGACGACATAGCCCTGGATCAGCTCGGTGACTTCCGCGCCCACCATATGCGCGCCGAGCAATTCGCCGGTCGCCTCATCGAACACGGTTTTGACGAACCCTTCCGCCTCGCCGAGCGCAATCGCCTTGCCATTGCCGATGAACGGGAATTTNNCCTTGCCATTGCCGATAAACGGGAACTTGCCGACCTTGACCTTGTGGCCCGCTTCCTTCGCCTTGGCCTCGGTCATGCCGACGCTTGCGACCTGCGGGTGGCAATAGGTGCAGCCCGGGATGTTCGCCTTGTCCATCGCATGCGGATGCGCATCCTTGCCCAAGGCTTGCGCGATATGCTCGGCGGCAATCACCCCTTCATGGCTCGCTTTATGTGCCAGCCACGGCGCGCCGGTCACATCGCCAATCGCGTACACGCCCGGCACATTGGTACGGCAGAACGCATCGGTGACGAGATGACCACGATCCGTCGTGATATTGAGCGCCTCCAGCCCGATGGCCTCGGTATTCGGCACGATCCCGACCGCGACGATCACATGGCTGAACTCTTCCGATGTGATCTTGCCATCCGCGCCCTTGATCTCGGCAGTGACGCCCTTGGCGCTCGTCTTGATCGCCTGCACACCCGTGGAGGGCCGAATATCCATACCCTGCTTGGTCAATGCCTTGAGCATAAACTCGCTCACATCCGCATCTTCGACCGGCATGATCCGGTCGAGCATTTCCACCACGGTCACATCTGCGCCCATGTCGTTATAAAAGCTCGCAAACTCGATCCCGATCGCGCCCGAGCCGATGACGAGCAATTTGGTCGGCATTTCCGGCGGGGTCATCGCATGGCGATAGGTCCAGATGCGCTGCCCATCCGCTTTGGCGAACGGCAGGTCGCGGGCGCGTGCGCCCGTGGCGATGATGATGTTCTTGGCCGTGACATTCGTCACCTGCCCGTCCTTGGTGACGGCGATGCTGTCCTTGGCGGTCAGCTTGCCATCGCCGAAATAGACGGTGATCTTGTTCTTCTTCATCAGGCCGGTCACGCCCTGATTGAGCTGCTTGGCGACGCCGCGCGACCGGGCGACGACCTTCGCCAGATCGAACCCCGGCTTTTCCACCGACAGGCCATATTTTTCGGCCTGCTGCATATAATGGTAAATCTCCGACGAGCGCAGCAGCGCCTTGGTCGGGATGCAGCCCCAGTTGAGGCAAATGCCACCCAGACTCTCGCGCTCGACAATCGCGGTTTTCAACCCCAATTGCGCCGCACGGATCGCCGCCACATAACCGCCCGGGCCAGAGCCAAGCACCACAAGATCGAACTGGTCGCTCATGCCAGAATGCCGAGCGGGTTTTCGATCAGATGCCTGAAAGCATTCATGAATGCAGCGCCATCGGAGCCATCAATCGCACGATGATCGAAACTACCGGTCACCGACATCACCGTTTCGATTTCAATCTGATCGCCATTGATGACCGGCCGACGTTCGCCTGCGCCAATCGCCATGATCATGGCCTGCGGCGGGTTGATGACGGCGTCGAACTGCTTGATGCCGAACATGCCCATGTTGGATAGGCTGGCCGTGCCGCCCTGATATTCATGCGGTTGCAACTTGCCCTCGCGGGCGCGGGCGGCGAGTTCCTTGATTTCAGTCGCAATCGCGGACAGGCTCTTGGCCTCCGCCCCCTTCACGACCGGCGTGATCAAGCCATTCGGGATCGAAACCGCGACCGAAATATCAGCGCGTTGATATTGCAACAACGTATCGCCCGCAAAGGAGACATTGCAGGCAGGTACTTCCTTGAGCGTCAGGGCCAAGGCCTTGATCAGCATGTCGTTGACCGACAGCTTCACGCCACGCTCTGCCAGCGACGCATTCAACTGCGTCCGCAAGGCCAGCAATGCTTCCAGCCGGACATCAACGGTGAGATAGATATGCGGGATCTGCTGCTTGGACTCGGTCAGGCGGCGCGCGATGGTTTTACGCATGCCGGACAGCTTGACCTCGCTGTGCGGGATTTCCTTCTGCGCGGTCAGGTCGAACTGTACGGCGGCAATGCTGGCAACAGCCGGTATCGCAACGACAGGTGCCGCGGTCAGCGATGCAATGCCAAGATCGGCCTTGACGATCCGGCCATTGGGACCGGAACCAGTGATGGTGCCAAGCTCAATCCCTCGCGCTGCCGCCAATCGACGGGCAAGAGGGCTAGCCTTCACGCGATCATTATTGACGATAATCGACGTAATAGCGGGGGCCGCAATTGGCGTGGGCGCAGGCGCCGGGGCAGTACTCGCCACAGGGGTTGCTGCCACAGGGGCCGGAGCCGCCACCTGCACCACCTGCGTCTGTGCGACCGCCACCTCACCAGCCGCGCCAATGATCGCAATCGGGGTGCCAACCGGAATATCCTCGGCCCCTTCAGGGATCAAAATCTGCGTCAGCACGCCTTCATCGACGGCCTCAATTTCCATCGTCGCCTTATCGGTTTCGATTTCCACCAGCAAATCGCCGGACTTGATCGTATCGCCGACGTTCACCAGCCATTTGGCGATCGACCCCTTTTCCATCGTCGGTGACATGGCGGGCATTTTAACTTCAACAGACATGATCAGGCTCCGATGAACAGTTCGGCGGCGGCTTCGACGATCGCGTCGGCGTCCAACCGGTAGTTATGATAAAGGTCGAGCAAGTCGCCAGTCTGGCCGAAGCGATCAATGCCCAGCGGGCTGACCCGCGAACCCTTCACCCCGCCCAGCCATGACAGGGCCGCTGGCGATCCATCGATGATGGTGATCAGCCCTGCATTGGCGGGCAATGCGTTCAGCAAATTTTCCGCATGGCATGGCGCTGCCACCTTGCCCGTCCATCGCGCTGCCCGACGCGCCGACCAGCCGCGATGCAGCAAGTCCGGCGATGTGACGTTCAACAGGCCGATACCCGGCGTGTCTTCGCTCAACTGTTCCCATGCGGCCAGTGCTTCCGGCGCAATCGCCCCGGTAAAGACAATCGCCACCTCTGCATTGGCCCCCGGGCGCTTCAACCAATATCCGCCCTGAAGCGCATCAGCTTCCCAATCGCTGTCGGTGCGCTCAATCTGCTCAATCGAACGGGTGGTGAGGCGCAGATAAGTGGAGCCGCCATCAATTGCCTGCATATGTTCGAATGCAAAGCGCATGAACAACGCCAATTCATCGGCATAGGCTGGCTCGAAATAGGTCAGGCCCGGCTGCCCCATACCGATCAGTGGGGTATTGATCGACTGGTGCGCCCCGCCTTCCGGCCCAAGCGTCACGCCCGATGGCGTAGCAACCAACAGGAAGCGGCTGTCTTGGTAGCAACCATAATTCAACGCATCCAGACCGCGAGAAATGAACGGGTCATAGACGGTGCCAATTGGCAACAACCGCGTCCCAAACAGTGGCGCGGCCAGCCCTGCGGCCGCCAGCATCAAGAACAGGTTATTTTCAGCAATGCCCAATTCGACATGCTGCCCAGCGGCATTACCCGCCCATTTCTGGGGCGATGGAATTTTCGCAGCATGGAACACATCCTGCAAGCCCTGCCGCCGAAACAGGCCGCGCTGGTTCACGAACGCGCCGAGATTGGTCGACACCGTCACATCCGGCGACGTCGTCATGATCCGGTCGGCAAGCCCGCTCTCAATCGCATCCTTCGACTTGGCAAGGTCGAGCAAGATACGGCCAAAGGCCGCCTGCGTCGACTGTTCCTTGCCTTCCGGCACCGATAAACGTGCCGGCACCGCCACGCTTTCACCAGCGGCCTTGGGCTTCACACGGGCAATCGGGGAATTGGCAACGAAGTCACGTATATTGGTGGCGACATTATCGCCCAGCCCCGCATAAGGCTCCCATTCATCGCCCGGTGCGATGCCGAGGCTGTCGCGCAGCCCTTCGATCTGCTTCGGGTTCATCAGGCCCGCATGATTATCCTTATGCCCCGCAAAAGGCAGACCATAGCCCTTGACGGTATAGGCAATGAACATGGTCGGGACATCGTCATTCGCCTCGGCAAAGGCGTCGATCAACGTCTCGATGCAATGCCCGCCGAGATTGGTCATCAAATCGGCCAGTTCAGCGTCATCGAACGTGCCGATCAACTTGATCGCCTTCGCATCGACACTGAGATCCTTAGTCAAACGCTCGCGCCAAGCCACCCCGCCTTGATAGGTCAGCGCGGCGAATTCGGCATTGGGACATTGATCGATCCAGTCTGAAATCGCCTGCCCGCCGGGACGCGCGAACACCTCCTTCTGGCGCTTGCCATGCTTCAACGTCAGCACGCGCCAGCCGCAGGTGCGGAAAATGTCATCGAAGCGACCGAACATCCGATCTGCCGTCGCATAATCGAGCGACTGACGATTATAATCGACGATCCACCAGCAATTGCGGATGTCGTGCTTATACGCCTCGATCAGGCATTCATAAATATTGCCTTCGTCCAGTTCGGCATCGCCCATCAGCGCGATCATGCGCCCGGCATCCTCGCGCTCCAACTGGCCATGCGCGATCAAATAATCCTGCACCAGACTTGCAAACGCCGTAATCGCAACGCCCAGACCGACCGACCCGGTCGAGAAATCGACAGGAATCTTGTCCTTGGTCCGGCTGGGATAGCTCTGCATCCCGCCCAATCCACGGAAACGCTGGAGCTGATCCAGCGTCTGATTGCCGAGCATATAATGGATCGCATGCAGCACGGGGCCGGCATGCGGCTTTACCGCCACCCGATCATTCGGGCCGAGCGCATGGAAATAGAGTGCCGACATGATGGCCGTCATCGATGCACAGCTTGCCTGATGGCCGCCGACCTTCAGACCATCACGGCTTTCGCGAATGTGATTAGCATGATGAATCGTCCATGAAGACAGCCAGCGCAGCCTTTTATCCAGTGTCTCAAGCGCCTGCACGGTATCCGCGCGGTCAATATTGCTGTGCTGATTCATATGTTCCTCGAACCTATCTTGCTGGCACAGCTTTATACGGAACGGAGTAAGCATGTCCTTGCGAAGTGCGCTTTGCAATGTGCATTTTTTAGCATATAATTCGATTATACAATTTATATTGGATGAATCTGCCAATGTTTACACTAGATGCCATCGATCATCGAATCCTGACGGAGATTCAGGCCAATGGCCGCATCACCAACCAGCAACTCGCGGATCGGGTCGGCCTGTCGCCCAGCCCCTGCCTGCGGCGCGTCCGGATGCTGGAAGATGCGGAGGTCATCAAAGGCTATGTCGGACTGGTCGATCCCGATGCACTCGGCCTGTCGGTCACAGCCTTTGTTCGCATCCGCCTCGGCGGACAGGACGACTCTCATCTCGCCGCATTCGAGGAAAAAATCGCGACATTTCCGGAAGTGATGGAATGCTATCTCATGACGGGCGAGAGTGACTATCAACTCCGTGTAGTCGTGCCATCATTGGCGGGATTTGAGGATTTCCTTCGACAGAAGCTGACCACCATCAAAGGCGTGTCGCAAGTGACATCCAGCTTTGCACTGCGCCCCGTGGTCTATCGCACGGCATTACCGCATCCCGCACAGGGGTAAGAAAGATAGGTGCAAGTCCAGTGCTGCTGGAAATCTCCCCAGAACCCTGCGCGATGTCTTCTAGGCCATTGCTCTCAAATGGCCGACGCCTATACTTCGGCCATATAGGTTAGCTTTCAGTCAGCGGAACGCGACAGATCATTGCACCTCCCTCTTATATATCAAAGGGTTAAATTATAAAAGTCAATGCCATTCATATCCGGGAGGGATTAGCCCGCTCACCTTTGAAGCCAAGGCGGCATAATGACATAGAAGACCAGAACTAATGAACTACAAGTCGAAACCTTAGCCTCTATCCAATCGGGACAATAGTGGTCGCAAGCCGCTCTACTTCATCACGGTCATGACTGACGTAAAGGATTGGTAGCTTGAGTTCGTCACGCAGGCGTTCAATCACCTCCATGATATCCTCGCGCCGTGCGCGGTCGAGCGAGGCCAGCGGTTCGTCCATCAGCAGGAAACGCGGGGCAGAGAGCAGCGCCCTGCCAATCGCGACGCGCTGGGCCTCACCGCCCGAAAGGGTGCGCGGCCAGCGGTCGAGTAAATGGCCAATGCCGAGGAAATGGATCGCTTCGTCAAGGTCCATCCAACGGTCCACCGGGGCCGCGAGCTTCCAACCATAGACCAGATTGTCGCGCACACGCATGTGCGGAAACAAGCGACCATCCTGAAAGACATAACCGGCCCGGCGTTGCCGTGCAGGCACGTCGATCCGCGCTGAGGCATCGAACAGCACAGTGCCCCTGACAGCAATAAGGCCAGTGTCAGGACGCAGCAATCCCGCCACCATATTGAGTACCGAGGTCTTGCCCGCACCGGATGGGCCGAACAGCGCGGTCAGGCCGCCTTTGCTGGCAAACTCGGCGGCAATTGTTCGCTCACCGAATTGGCGTGCGATCCGGATTTCAAATGACATGCCTCCCCCTTCCGTACCCGGCGCGGTGCACCAGCATTTCGGACACCACCAACGCGCCCAGCGACAGGGCAACGGCGATCAGCGACAGACGGGTGACCGCAGCTTCGCTACCCGGCATCTGAAGCGCGCTATAGATCGCGATCGGCAGGGTTTGCGTCTCTCCCGGGATGTTCGAGACAAAAGTGATGGTCGCGCCAAACTCGCCAAGCGACCGCGCGAAACCGAGTACGGCCCCGGCCAAAAGTCCAGGTAAGGCCAATGGCAAGGTGATCGTCGCGAAAACCCGAACGCGCGAGGCGCCGAGCGTCTGAGCCGCCTCTTCAAGTCGCCGGTCGACAGCTTCGATCGACAGCCGTATGGCCCGGACCATGAGCGGCAACGCCATGACCCCAGCAGCCAGCGCCGCACCGGTCCAGCGGAACATGAAGGATACGCGCAACACTTCACCAAACCAGCGGCCCGCCGGACCATGGTTACCGAAGACCAGCAGGAGTAGCCAACCGGTCACGACCGGCGGCAGCACCAGCGGCAGATGCACCAACGCATCAAGCAGGATGCGACCCGGAAAGCGCCCGCGCGCCAGCAGCCAAGCGAGGCCAAATGCGAGCGGCAGGCACACTGCAACCGCCACACAGCTAACCTTCAGCGATAGGGCTATGACGCCCCATTCCTCAGCCGTGATTATCAAATGCCGGGCACCTTACCGTGTGGTGAACCCGCGCCGCGCGAAGATGACCCCACCCTCGCGCGAGATCAGGAAGCGGCGAAATGCTTCTGCCTCGGGGTTGGTCGAACTGTGCAGCGCAGCGATCGGATAGGTAATCAGCGGATGGCTGTTCACTGGGAACACGCCCACGACGCGGACGCGGGTCGAGGCGCGGGCATCGGTCGAATAGACGATCCCGAAAGGCGCTTCGCCACGTTCGACCAAGGCGAGTGCCGCACGCACATTCTCAGAGCGCGTTATCATGGGTTCAACCGAAGACCAGACCCCGAGACTGGTCAACGCAGCCTTGCCATATTTGCCGGCGGGCACGCTATAGGGGTCAGCCATCGCCAGCCTGCCTGTGCCGAGTGATCGGGCCAGCGAAAATCCGCGTCCGATGACAAGTCGCGTGGTGCTAACTACCGGTGCAATCAGGACGAGCCGGTTGGACAAAAACGACACCCGGCTGTTTGGCCAAATCAAACCTTTGCCTGCGACATGGTCCATCCATTCCTCGTCGGCCGAGATGAACAAATCGGCGGGAGCGCCAGCTTCGATCTGACGGGCCAGCGCCGATGATCCGGCAAACGAGAGCACCGGGCGCGGATGCCGCTTCGCGGCCCAGACGTCTGCTACTTCGGTCAACGCTTCCTGAAGGCTTGCGGCAGCGAGGACGAGCGGCCCGCGCTGCTGCGCGTGGACAGGCGCCTGCCCGAGACATGCGACAAACAGGAGCAGTAAAACTCTACGGAGCAGAGACATGAGCGATTACCCTGAATTGTCCCGAAGGACCTATCTATATCCCGCCGTATATAGATAGGAAGTGCGATGGCCAACCCGAAACTCAGGCCTTCTGGTTCACCTTGGGTGCGGTAAGCATCGCCTCGACAAGTGCAGCGTGATCGGGGCACGACGCCGAACCGTCGAGCCGGGCTTGCAGGCCTCGATAGTGGGCCAGGATCTTTTCACCGAGTTCGGTCAGCCGCCCCCCTTTTCCTTCGGCAACGCCGGGCGTAGTCGCTACCAAGGGCTCCTTCCAACAGCGGTTCATGGTGTCGACCAGCAGCCAGGCGCGTCGGTAGCTCATGCCCATCACACGACTGGCAGCTGCAATCGAACCGTTTACCTTGATAGCATCGAGCAAGTCCGCTTTACCCGGCCCCATGGCGATCTCATCGCCGCAATAAAGGCGGATCGTGATCTTGAGATGAGCGAAGCTAGCCATTCTCGGTGCCTAATCATTTGGGTAAAGCGGGGCAATCTCTATGATGAGACGCAGGCAACAGTTATTGCCTGCTTTCGCGCGTTCGGGTTACTCTATCCCGCCATCGAAATGGCCCACATTGCCAACATGAGCGGGCAGGATGAATGAACGGCAGCTTTTGCCGGATCATTGCGAAGCCATAAGCGGCGGTCTTGTTGGCGAAGCCCTCATGCATCCCTGCGCACTCATTTTAATAAGGAACGCCATCTCGTCGCACCCGCTGATAAATACGCTCCACCAGCTAGTCGAGTATCCACTCACCCGCTTGCTTTCACATCTGCTTATCTAGAGGGTGTACACAAGGGTGATATCCTTCACGCCAACACAGCCACTCACATATTGCCCTAACTCAACACATGTGACATATTGTATCCATTATTATGGAAAATTTGACCATCCAAGAAGTGGCGCCGCCCGCTTATACTGATTTCGTATTGCCGTTCTGGCAGGCGGCTCGCAATGATGGGCAGCGCTGTGCAATACTGACGATCATCGGCTCTACCGGTTCTTCGCCGCGCCCAGTGGGCAGCCAATTGGCCGTTCGTGAAGATGGACTTACCGCGGGCCTGTTAAGTGGCGGCTGCATTGAATCGGCGCTAGTCCTTGATGCCTTGCGCGCGATAAGAACTCGAACAAATTATATTGAACGGTACGGCGCGGGTTCACGCTTCATTGATTTGCGCCTGCCCTGCGGCTCAGGGATAGACATTTACTTTGATACAGCCATGCCGGATGCAATCGGCAACGATATTCTGGATAGACTGGCCGCCCGCCAGCCCGTCAACCTCCTAATTGACACCATCAATCACCAACATCGACTGATGGATGATACCACCCAACACCCGTCACAACTTATTGCCGGTCAGTACATCCGCAATTATCTGCCTATGTGCAAACTCGTAATAGCAGGATCAGGGCAGATTTTGGTGTCCTTGGCAGAGCTTTGCCGTGCCAGCGAAATCGAAGTGGAAATCGCTACAACAGACCGGCAAACCCTTAAAATCCTGCAAGCGACAGGTTTCGATTGTCAGTGGATGCCACGTTGGAGCAGTCACGATTGGTCCGCCTTGGACCGCTGGACCGCGCTAGCCATCCTGACGCACGATCATGATGATGAGGCCGATATTTTGGCGCCGGCCTTGGCCAGCAATGCATTTTACATCGGCGCACTAGGCAGCCGCAAGACGCAAACAAATCGCGTTAAATCGCTCCAGGCCATGGGTTTAAGCGAAACGACTATTACCCGCATCAAGGGCCCCATCGGCATCCCGATCGGCGCTGCCACCCCACCTGAAATTGCAGTATCTGTTCTGGCCGAGCTTATTTCACACTGGCGGCAGGGGCCGGCTCGAAACAGGATCAGCCTTTAAACGCAATTTTTTCGGCAGCTCGCAAGTCTTCAACGGTATCGATATCCTGAAGGATGGCATTGGTATAGGCCACATATTGCGCCACACGATACTGCCCGGAAGACAGCAAAGAAGCCCCTCCCCGATCGCCCCGTAGTAATACCAACTCACCAAAACAGCGCGCACTAAAAAGCACGGGGTGCCCCTTATGTCCATTATAGACCGGCACTACAATATCAGGGGCAGAGGGACCATGCATGATCGCACTCAATGATTTGTATACTGTTTGTCCAATGAACGGCATATCTCCAAGCACTATAAAGACGGCATCGCATGGAGAAAGCTGCGCCATTCCAGCGACGATAGAAGTGCCCATCCCCTCTGCTGCCCGCTGATTGACTACCCATGTCAGATTATCGAATGACGTTGCCTCAAGTGCCGCAGGCAACCGGCTCTCGGGCGAGATAACAACAACAATCTGTTGCAAGCCAAGTGATTGCAATCCATCCAAGACATACTGAATGACTGGGCGGCCGTGCAGCGAGGCCAACAACTTGTCCTGATCACCAAAACGGGATGAGGCACCTGAGGCAAGAATAATCGCGCTTGTGGTCATACTGGCAAACTTGACATGAGTTGGTAAACCACGTTGCGATGGCACCCTATGAGACCAACCTATCTGAAAAATGCCGCGATAGCACGGGCAAGTACCCCACTATCGCGGCCATTATCGCTTAGTCTTCGTTCTTAGGCGCCCCGCAGCCGCATGGCTTCCGCGTCCAACTCGCGCGGTAGTTGGATGCTGTTCCTTGTTTTCCAGGCATATAAGGAACATTAGTGCCCGTATCATTATCGCCCCATTTTGACGCGCCGTCACCTTTTCGCCATTCTTGATAGACTGGCGAAGATTCCTGCATTGCAGCAATCGGATGCTGATCCCAAGGCACGTGCTCGGTTGGCACATCCCAAGGCGCGGAATCGAAATAGGCTTTCGCCAACTTCTCCGCCTCAGGATAGGGACGTGGCGGCCAAGGATAACCCATCGGTGCGTCAGTATGCACCAAAATAAGCGCACCGCTGCGCGATGCGAAAGGCGCGTGATACCATTCCTGTGGATGGACCACGACGCTACCGATACCCATCTGCCCCTCATTCACGAGGAAGCAGTCACCTTGCAGGAGGATAATTTCCTCAAAACATTCGTGATGCACATGCTCGCCGGCTGCAATAAGGTTGGGCTCAAGATATTGGAAACGAAGATATCCACCTGGTCCGCCATCAAAACCCTCGTCCGACGGATGCGGTGTCGGATCAGGCTTACGCAGAGACTTATGCATCGCGCCATGTGCGCCCGGCATACTGTTGACCCACTGCTCTTCCCATGGCCGGACCAGTCGGTTGCGCGTATAGGGAAAGGGAAATGCTGGGATGTTCGGATTCCAGAACGCCAGTGCCAGCGCCCCCCGCTCAGACCGCAATTCACCGCCGCCGCAAAGCTGCGGCACATGAATATAGCCCGAAGCACCTACGCTTTCTCCGTTGAGGGAAAGGTCGCCACGCAGCAGGAAAAATTCAAGGCTGGCAATCTGTGCATCCGTCCGGCCACGATAACCTGGCGGCAATTCCAACACGAAAGTACGGGAACCTGACCGGAGATCTTCACTCATCAGGGCCCCATTGAGCCCATCAAGTACATCCGGTGCATCCAGTCCCTTTCGGCCGAGTGCCAGAAGATTATAAAAACCCGGATCCTCTCTACTTGTATGTTTCATCATATATTTTCCTTAACAAAAAAGGATTATTATTTCAGGCTGATACCGCGATTACATCGATTTCAACTAGAAGTTGAGGAAGTGCAAGCGAGCTAACCTCGACAATGGTGTCGGCTGGATAAGGCGACTTGAAATATGATTTTCTCGCCTCAATGATTTTGGGGAAATATTTCATATCCGTTAGATAAATTGTCACTTTGACAATCTTATCCAGATCACTTCCAGCAGCCTTTAGAACTGTCTTGATATTGGCCATAATCTGACCAATTTGTGCGTCGAAATCATTTTCACCGACGATTTCACCCTGAGGGCTGAGCGCAGCTTGCCCCGATAGGAAAATAAGATCCCCAACCTTCCATCCTGGCGAAATCGCATATGGAGCTAGCGGATCAGGGTCGATCGAAATGGGCACAACTTCCAAAGCCATATCAACACCCTTTTTTTAACATTATGTGCATTATTATTGATATTTAAAATAAAAATACGTCACGATTTTTTCAAATCATCGAGTGTTGGAAATGGATAATCCGGACTGGGCGGGCAAAAGCAAATATGCCGAAACGGCTTGTCGCCAAGTACCTTCAGATGCTTGCGAGCACCAACAGGATAATTCAAAATCATTCCCGGTTTAACATGAACTTTTACTGATTCCGCATAAAGAGGTGGAAGATGTACTTCAACTTCCATCTCGCCAGATATTGCATATTGCATCTCATCGTGCACAAATGTCCAGGTAATTTCATCACCTGGCAAAAAATCCTCAATGATTATCTGGCAGTTTGGCTGGTTAATAGCACTATATCCACGAATACAGACACCAGGATTAAAGGGAAGATCGAGCAATGGCGCCTTATCAAGGGCAAGTTCATCGATCTGATGTGCTTCAAATTTCGACCGTGGGGTCGGAGCTAAACCAATTGACATAAAACAATACTCTTTATGCAAACAAGGGGCAGGAATTCCTGCCCCTTGTCAGTTTCAGAGGAAATCAGAAGTGATAACGCACCTCAACACCATAAGTCCTTCTTGGTGCCTTGAATGTAGCCTGTACGATCGACAGCAACGGAATCGCTTCGGAGTTATACTTCTTGTTGAAAAGGTTACGACCGAAGACGCCGAATTCAAGTTCATCACTTGCTATAGACAGGCGGGCATTGACGAGATCCACCGGCGTACGCTTGGTGCCCTCAAGGTTGGATGCGTCATACCAGATCGAACCAGTCCGAATATATTCACCGCGCACGTTTAGATTGTAGTCATCCGTTACCGGATAAGAAATCTGTGCCCCTGCATTCAGGTTATATTTCGCGGAATATGGCGAACGATTTCCTTCGAACTGGGGAGCGGACTGCAGCTTCTTGATCTTGGAGTCAATGTAACCATAGCCTGCAAACAGCGTGATGATATCGTTAACTTGCCAGTTGGCATCGAATTCAAAGCCTTTGATCCGAACCTTATCGATTGCGGAAATCGCCTGAATGCCGACCGTTGGGAAGAATTCAAATGCCTGTGCATTTTTAAGGTCGGTCATAAACGCCGCACCGTTAAACGAGAGGCTGTTAAACAGACGGCTCTTGAAACCGACTTCGTATGTCGTGCCCACTTCCTTCTTGTAGGTATCCTGCAAGAAAATAGTGTTCGGATCGGTGCCTGGAACGCTCAGCAATTGCGCGCGCGTACCGATGGGATTGAAGCCGCCAGATTTAAAGCTCTTGCCCCAGCTTGCATAAACCGATCCGGTGCCCGGAACCTTGTAGGTAATGGTTGCCTTAGGCTGGAACTGCTTGAAAGTATTGGAGGCATGGCACTGGTCCGCAGATACGCCAAGGCTAAGGACGCAGAAGTTATAGGACGCAGCACCCGAAACCGGATTAGGAATATCGGGCGTCATGGTACGCACCTTGCGCTTTTCAATATCATAGCGACCAGCCAGACGAATTTCGATATTTTCGGTCGCATTCACCTGAATATTCGCAAACGGTGCGTAATTTTGATAGTCATATTTATTGTTGTCATAGTTTGCTGTCGGATTGACGGAATTAATACCATCAATTGAATTGGTCGGCAGGATAATACCACCACCAGAGAGCGATACCGGGTTTACAATATCACCGTTAATATCGAGAGTTGGCCTGCCGTTGAGGCCAACTTCCTGTTCAACGCTGCGGGTCGATTTGAGGTAATACCCACCCACTTGCCACTGGAGAAAATCGTTGTCAGGCGAGGTCAGGCGAACTTCTTGCGTAAAGGCTTTAGTGGCCACGCGAACGCGCTGAGTCTTGTCACCGAAAACCCCAGCAAAGACGCCAAAATCATTTCTGTCATCATAATAATCGGCATATGGGAAGTTCTTCGCCTGATACGCATCGGTAATCTTGTTGAAGGCCGTTACTGAAGTCAGCGTAGCACCCCCAAGATGCACATCCACCTTCAAAGAGGTGCTGAATTTTTTCTGCTTATTCAAACCAGGCACATCGTTCACATAGGGAATAGACGTATTCTGGGTGTCCAGCTTGGTTACGGGGACACCGCCTACGACAGTACCCACAATCTGCGAGTTATAGGCGATAGCACCACCATGACCGCTCGTCCCATTAACCCGGAAGTCCAGCTTCAGATCAGGCGATGCTTCCCAGATAAGACGGGCGCGCCCAACCTTATCGGTGTAACGCTGCATCTTTTCACCAGTAATGATGTTGGTGTAAGAGCCGTCGGTGTCGCTGAGCGAACCTGAAACGCGGAAGAACAGCTTGCCAGGAACAATCGCACCACCGACGCTGGCGGTCGCCTTTGCCGTATCATAATTCCCGTAAGTGAGCTTGGCCTCGCCTTCCAGCGTATCCGTCGGAGCGCGCGTATTGATAATGATCGCACCTGCCGAAGCATTGCGACCATAATATGCGCCCTGCGGACCCTTCAGTACTTCGATCTGTTCAAGGTCAAACAGTTCACCGTTGAATTCGTTTGAGGTTGCAAGCTGCACACCATCAATCACAACCGCAACCGCCGATTCAGACTGACGAACCGAAGCCTGACCGCGGATGTTGACGAAAAATTCACCTGCGTGATTCGACGTAACGAACGTCACATTCGGTGTCAGCGAGAGGAAATCTTGCGGACGGGTAATACCCGCAGTTTCAATTGCCTTTGCACTGAAAACCTGAACTGCGACCGGTGCGTTGATATATTTTTCACTGCGACGAAGACCCGTGACAATAATTTCACTACCGGTCGCCTTTTGCTCTGAACTGACCTCCTGAGCAGCCACCGCTGCATCCTGCGCATAAACCTGCGGCGAAACTGCGGCGATTATCGCCAGGGCGCTTACACCCAAAAATCCTGTATCCCTTTTCATATACAACTCCCTTTTATCGCGCCGTAGTGACCGGCCCCCACTGAGTGGTC
>DITW01000072.1:0-3469 GCA_002422945.1 Sphingomonadales bacterium UBA6174
GGCGGCCTATGGAACACGCTTACGCATCGCACCGAAAAACATAGCGATGAGACAGGTCGTGCCTAGGCTATGGTGTAATTTGTGCAGGTGTGACGCATACTTCATGGCTTGTGCTTAGCTCGGCACTTCATATCAACGACTTAATCGCGATGGTTAAACCACCATCAATGATTGAAAAGACGAAAAATCAGCTGCGGAGCCGTTCAATCGCCTGTGCCAGCGCGACATAAAGCTTGCCCATGTCGGAGGACAACAGGGTCACGCTCATCAACTGGCCATCGCGGGTGGCGAGGACCTGACGGAGCATCGCTTCAAAATCATGGATGTAGCGATTGACCTGTTCGCGGAATTCCGGATCGTCATTATAATGATGCTGAATGCTGCGGGCTTCGCCGCTGTCGAGCAGGCGCACCGCGCGGCGGGTAAACACGCCGCGATCACCCTTGAGATAGGCTGACCATGCTGTGTCAGTCACGTCATTGGACAGCAATTTCGTCACGTCGATCGAGGTCGAGTTCAGCGCTTCGATCAGCATGGCGACGCGGCGCGAGAGATTATCGCTTTCGTCATGTTCGCGTTCGGCAGCTGCCTCGTTCAGGCGCTGCTCCATCATCGCCGTGGTGTCGGCGATGGTCAGCATCTGACGCATCAGGCGTTCCGAGGCTTTTTGCGCCGCATCGACCGCCGTATCGGCCTGATCGCGCAATGCGCCGATCTTGTCGTTGATATTGGCATCGAGCACGCGGGAGAGCGCCTCATTGCTCTGCGCGGAAAGCTCCGCCATCGCCTGTGGAATGACGTCGATAATGGCCTGACGCGCCTTGTCGGCGGCCTGTTCTGCCGTCTCGCGCACTCGCATCAGGGCTTCGAGCAATTGTGGGCCGGTCTGTCCGGCAAGGTCCTGACCACGCGCGGCAACGGCCTCCAGATCGGCGTTGAGCGTATTGATCTGTTCCTGCACCGCCGCAATGTCGATCTTGGTGCGTGCAGCCAGCGATTCCGCGACCCGCGCCTGCGATTTGAGCGACTTTCCGCTTTGATCGAGCGCATCGCCAATCGCCTGACCGAGTGCGTAAGCGCGTTCAAGTTCCGGTAGGCTGGCCTGAATATGATTCAAATTCTCGCTCGCCAATTCATCGAGGCGACTGACCATCTGCGGCAATTGCGCATCGACCAACTGGACGACATCGGACAGGCGCTGTTCGATCGGTCCGGTTTCGGCGACCAGATTAGCGACGCGACCATGGCTGAGTTCAAGCGATGCCAGCAATTGTGCGAGCTGCTGTTCATGCGCGCCGATTTCACCCGATAAGGACGAGGCCTGCGCGGTGCCGCGCTCATGCAGGCTGGCGACGGCGCGGATATTTTCATCCAGCGCATCGGCGAGATGTTCCAATTCGGCCTTATGGACCGCGCCCGCATCGGCGGCGCGGGCATCGAGCGTGGCGAGGCGCTTTTCCAGCGTGTCTAGCGAGGCCTGTAATGCGGCAACGCCATTGGAGGCGGCATCCGCCAAGCCATTGCGCGAGGTTTCCGACAAGGCGACAATCGCCGCGGCCTGTTCGGAAATGAGGCGACGCACATCATCTGCGGCGGAGATAGTACGTTCAAGCTGGGTATCAATGGTCGCGTTCAGATCGATTGAAACCCGCGTGATGCTGCTGCTGGTGGATTGGCTCGCCGTTTCGATCTGGCCGATCTGTGCCGCGAGTTTTTGCGCGACGGCACCGACATCTTGCTGGGTATCGCGGGCAAGGGCGGTGAGCGCACTCAACTGGCCTTCCAAGGCGCTGGCTCGATCTTGGGCAAGCCCGCCCGCCGTTTCCATCGCGCCCGTCATCGAACGGCTTTGCTCCACGGCCTTGGGCAGGGCATGGAGCAGCAATTGCATTTGCTGTTCGGCGGCACTGGTCGCTTCATCCAAAGCGGCACGTTGCTGTGCCAATGCGTCACGTTCGCGGGCAAGATCGGCCAATGTGGTCGCGAGACGATCCACCGTGTCTTCGCCAAAGCTGGCGAGTTCGCCCGCCTGTTCGCGGATCTGGTTGTTATGGTCGTTGATCCGGCTGTTGATCGTCGCCAGCACATTATCCAGCCCTGCGGCTTCGCGCTGCAGCTTGCGCGCTGAAAATTCCAGCCGGCGGGTTTCGGCATAGCTGCTGCGATTGATGATAAGCCACAACAGGCCGAACAGGACCAAGGGCAAGGCCAGATAAGCAATGTCGCGGGCGAGCAGCAGTTGATCGGTGTAAAGCGGGATATTGGGCGCAAATGCCCAGCACGCAAATCCTGTCCAACCCAGCGCCAGCACCAGCAGCGCGACATTCAGGATCAAGGGCCAATGACTGGTGGGGGCGGGCTCGTCCCATGATTCCAGCGCATCGTCATGCGAAATCCATGCAGGACTCTCCAGCAGCGCGGGTTCCGGTACGTCGTCATTGTTCATGGTTGCGCCTGAAGTCTCTACGGTTTCAACATCGGCCTCAATCGCCGCATCGTCAGCAGAATCATCCGCATGGCCCTTGGGCTGGCGGACGATTTTCAATGTGGTCCCTTTGTCGTGACCGATCTGGGCCATGCTGTCCCCCTGTTTTTACGACGATGCACAGTAAACGCCCATCCTAACGAGCCCGAAGCGATATGGGAAGTCGTGCTAATAGAGGTGCGCGATCAAGGCCGACAGATCACGCCGCCTGTCATCGGCACCGGCGCGCCGGTCGTGCCGGGGAAGCTGATCGGCAAATTTGCCAGTCGCCGCAACGCCATATAGGCAAAGCCCTCGGCCTCGGTCGCATCGCCATTCCAGCCAAAGCTATCGACGGCATGGACTTCCGCCCCGCAAAATTGGCTCACCATCTCCATCAGCACCGGGTTCAACCGGCCACCGCCCGCGACGAGAATTTGTTGAGGGGCATAAGGGAGTAATGCGCAGCCGCTGGCGACACCCATGGCGGTGAAGGCGGTCAATGTTGCCGCACCATCTTCGGGTGAGAGATGCGCGACCTGCGCGGTCGAGAAATCCGCGCGATCGAGTGATTTAGGTGCGGGCGCATCGAAAAACGGATGGGCGAGCATCTGCTTGAGCGTTGCATCATCAATAGTGCCTGTGGCAGCGATGCGGCCATTTTTGTCATAGGCGAGGCCGAAATGCTGCTGCACCCAATCGTCGATCAGGGCATTGGCCATGCCGCAATCAAAGGCGATCATGTCTTCATCAGCGCCAATCGCCGTAATATTTGCCACACCGCCAAGATTGAGCAGCGCGACCGGACGACCCAGCGCTTGCGTCATCGCGCCATGATAAATGGGGATGAGCGGCGCACCCTGACCACCGGCGGCGACATCGGCGCTGCGGAAATCATGGACGACGATGATGCCGGTCGCGTTTGCAAGGGCCTGACCGTTACCGATTTGCCATGTCCAGCGGCGATCCGGGCGATGGGCGATGGTGTGGCCGTGAAAGCCGATG
>DITW01000072.1:3516-3738 GCA_002422945.1 Sphingomonadales bacterium UBA6174
TTGAGCGCGACCTCGCACGCCTCCGCCAATCGGGCGCGAAATGCGTCGTCATAGCTGTGGTGCAGAAACGCGAGCGGCTCGACATGGCCGAGGCCATCGCTGCGGATCAAGGCAGCATCCACGCCATCGCGCGAGGTGCCGGACATCAGGCCAATGGCCAATGACGGTGCTGGTGAAGGTGGCAATGGCGGTTCCAATCAGGCCGCCAGCTTCATCTCCAGC
>DITW01000025.1 GCA_002422945.1 Sphingomonadales bacterium UBA6174
ACCACTCAGTGGGGGCCGGTCAATGACGGGTTGATTTTCAACCCCGTAATCGGTCAGCCAGCGCTGGCTCACAGCAAGATAGCGCATCTGACGGTCAAGCATGGCAACAGCCGCTGGCATATTGGCCAGCAGTAGATTGGCAATGCCACCCACAGGATCGATACTTTGCAGCTCGCCCCCTCTCTGCCGCTTGATGCGGCCTATCGATTCAATACGTAATTAATTATTTAATAGATCGCCAGATAAAAAAATTGAAAGAAATTTATGCATTTATATTTATTTTGTAGGTAAATTATGTAAGGCGCGCCCCGGATTGAGGGTCATGCAGCTAAGGCAGGCTGTGTATATTTAAGTCGTGCCTAATATTTATCCATATTCAATATTAATGCAGACATGGTTTGTGTCCGGGGGTGGGCGGCATTGGCGCCTGATCTTTGCTGCTGCTTATTGCTGATGAAATCGCTGCTCTGCGTAGATTCCCTGATTCTCCATGGGCAAGCCATTGGCGACAAGGGCGGATCGCTGAAATCATCGTTGACGGATCTTAATGGTCGAAGGGGTGACGTTATGATGCAGAGATTTGAAGGTAAGTCTTGGGAATATACCTTTGTGTGCGATGCTGGCGTGGGATCTGGTTATGGAGCGGTGCGGCAACATCTGCTGACTGTGCATCCCCAGCCTTTGGGCGCGCGGGCGGTATCGGACCAATGGCATGAACGGCAGGTCTTTTTCACGCAAAGCTATGTGTTCAACCTGCACATCCCCGTGAGATGCATTCTTTAAGCGAGAACCACATTCATGCTCATTTGACGCCCGTTCATTCTCGCCGATTTTCACTCAAAAGGGCGACAATGAACGGCGCTAAGATGACCTGTTCAGGCTTCGATGCTGCCCAATAGTCGCGAAATCTCGGCGACAGGGTGGCCGGTCAAATCCTTGTCGATCTCTTCAATCAGCCGGTCCTTGATGGTCTGGCTGTAATGCGCGCGCAAAACGCCCAAGGTGCGCGGCGGCGCGACCACGATGATGTCGCCTTCCTGTATAGCGGCGGCTTGCGCCAATGCGGCAACGGCCTCGGCAGCGAACAGATCTTCGCGTGCCTGATGCGGGTCGCCTGTTTCATAGGCCGTCCGGCCTGTCCCCATGCTGGAAAAGCCGACGCCCGGCGCATCCGCCAATTGGTCACGGCTGGGCGGATTATCGATTTCTCGATGGGTGACGGTTTTCAGATCCGGCGAGAAGGCGCCCCCCCTGTTGCACAGGATCAGCATTTTGGCGCCATCGACCACCAAGACCAGCGTGCCTTCTTTGATCTTCATTACTCGCTCCTTCAGTAAAGAAGGTGGCTGCCACCCGACGAGTCGCCGGACATCCACATCCTGACGTGTATTGTTCGCCGATCTCTGACGGGTGGCGATATGGGGGTTTTCCCTGATAGACTCAGGTCTTGGTCTCATCGACTCCCGCGCGTCGCATCTGGACGCGGACCTGCGACATGCCACCATCCTCGGGGAAGGGAATGCCCCCTTCCGGCCAAGGATTGCCATTGACGGTGATCAGGGTCGGACCTTCGATTGCGGCCTGTCTATTGTCGATATGGACCTGCAAACTCCCACCCGGATGGCGCAACGTGGCACTTGCCTCTGGCCAGTCAGTCGGCAGATGCGGGGTGATGTGCAATTTGCCCTGCATGATCTGGAGGCCCATGATCTCCTCCACCCCCAGTCTCCATGTCCAGGCGGCGGCGCCGGTGTACCAGCTCCACCCGCCGCGCCCCAGATGCGGCCCGCTGCCGCCGACATCGCCTGCGACGACATAGGGTTCAATACGATATTGCCGCACTTGTGCCGGGGTCATCGTCTGGCAGATCGGATTGATCCGGCGGAATATCTCCATCGCGCCATCGCCATCGCCCGATTGTGCCATCGCCATGCCGAGCCACGCAGCGGCATGGGTATATTGTCCGCCATTTTCGCGGATGCCGGGGGGATAAGACTTGATATAGCCCGGTTCGCGCGGGGTCAGGTTAAATGGCGGGTCGAGCAGGCGGACGATCTGGTCATCGGCACGCACCAGATGTTCTTTCGCTGATGCGAGTGCGCGCTTGATCCGTTCCGGACGGCCTGCGCCGGACAGTTGCGCCCATGATTGGGCGATGGAATCGATCTGGCATTCGCTTTCAGTAGCGGTGCCCCATGGGCGGCCCTGATCGTCAAAGGCGCGGCTATACCAATTGCCGTCCCATGACGTGGTCTCGATGGCAGTCGTCAATTCTTCCGCGCGTCGTAGCCAGCGTATCGCGATTTCCGGATGCTGTGCAGCCGCGCATATGGGCGCGAACATGTGGATCGTCTTGATGAGGAACCAGCCGAGCCAGACGCTTTCGCCGCGCCCCTCTTCGCCAATCCGGTTCATGCCGTCGTTCCAATCGCCCGCGCCGATCAGCGGCAGGCCATGACGGCCAAGCTGATAGGCATGTTCCAATGCGCGTTCGAGATGATCGAACAATTTGGCGGCATTGGGCGCGGTATCGAATTGGGCATAACGGTCGCCCTCATCCGCCGCGAGGGGCGCTGCCCGCAAGTAGCGCACCTGCTCCGCAAGGATCGTGCGATCACCGGTTGCCTCGATATAGGTGCAGGTAGCAAAGGGGAGCCACAGCATGTCATCCGAACAGCGCGTCCGAACGCCTGCGCCAGCGGGCGGGTGCCACCAATGGAGAACGTCGCCTTCTTCGAACTGATGAGCGGCGGCCTCCAATATGTGGCGGCGGGCAAGGCCGGGGTCGGCAAAGCGCAGCGCCAGCACATCCTGTAATTGATCGCGAAAGCCAAAGGCCCCGCCCGCCTGATAAAAACCTGCCCGCGCCCGAATGCGCGAATTCAACGCCTGATAGGGAAGCCAGCGATTGATGAGCAGATCAAACGCCGGTTCGGGCGTCGCGACGGTGATTGCCTCCAGCCGCGCCTGATATTGGGCATTGGTCGCTGCCAGTGCATGCTCGGCCTCGTCTGGATCCTGCCATTTGGCGACGAGTTGTGCGGCATGGGTGCGGTCCTCCCCTTGGCCGAGGATGAAGAACACATCGCGCGTTTCATTCGGGCCTATATCGACATGGAGTTGATAGGCCGCGCAGCAATCATCGCCCACGGCCTGCAACCGCCCGCCAAGGTCCCAATTCTGCAACGCTTCAGGCTGGTCGGTGCGGCGTCTTGGTCCCAGAAATTCGGCGCAAGAGGTGGTGACGCTATGCGGCGCTTCGCTGGCTGTCAAAAACGCCACCCGCTGGCCAAAGCTGTCGGACCAAGGATTGACCGCCAGCAACGCATGGAGAGCGGGATCATATTCGGCGCAGCGTAGCGCGCCATTTTCGCCAGTCACCGATCCCAGCAGCCATTGGGCATAATAAGTGGCTGTTATCCGTCGCGCGCGCGGGCGCAGGTTGCGCAATCGCACGCGGACGATCTTGATCGGATCATCCGGCGCCACAAAGGCGAGCATTTCCTGTTCCAGTCCTTCGCTCGCTCGTTCCCAGATACTGTGTCCCGCCGCATGGCGGATACGGCAGCCGCCGTCGTCGTCATGCGTGCTTGGACCGATTGGTGCAGGCGAAATCGTCCATAAATGGCCGTTTTCTTCATCGCGCAAATAGAGACATTCGGTCTGCGGATCACGCACCGGGTCGTTGCTCCAAGGGGTGATGCGATTTTCGCCTGCATTGACGGCCCAGCTGAAACCCAGTCCAGCCTCGGTCACGATCGTGCCAAAGCCATCATTAGCCAGCACATTGGCCCAAGGCGCAGGCGTCGTCTGACCCGGATCGAGCTGAATGACATAGCTGCCATCAATGGGGGAAAATCCACCTGTGCCATTGTCAAGCAACAGGTCTGACAGGCGCGGCAGTGGCGGCGTCGGCGTTGTATCTGCCACCGGTGCAATCGGGCCGAAATGGGGGCGCGGGACGGGTAGGATGCGGCCAAGCTCCATCTGACCGATCAGATTTGGGCCATCCTCGGTCAACATGAGTCGCGCCGCGCGTTCAAGCATGGCGACCATCGCGTCTTTCAACAGGCCCTCTTTTAATAACGCACGTCCGATAAGATGGATGCCGCCTCTTAGCCCGAGCCGATCCTGCACGTCATTTTCGCGCAAGCAATCGATCAGACGCTCGCGCACCGGATCGACATAGCCTTCATCGCCTTCATGCAGCACGACAAGATCAACCGGCGCGCCGCGCAACTGGCAAAGCTTTTGGCCGGCGAGCAGCGACCGCAGCATCGCGGTCTTGCTGCCATCGCCTACCCGCAACAGGATGATCGGATCATCGCCCGAAATCCCCAATGACCACAAAGCCGCCCGTGCTGGTGGGATAGCGACGGGGGTGGTGATCGCGGTGCGTTCAAGATCTGCACCGATCATCCGCGCGACCAGTCGGGACGCATCGGGCAGGGCATGTGGGGCAATGCCGATGCGATACATATCGCGTGCGGCATGGGCGGCGGCATCCGCCATCGCCCATTGCAGCGCATTGTGCGTTGCATAGCGCTCGGCGATTTCAATCGCGGTGGTGCGCGATGGCGCGGCGATGGTCAGATAGGCCAGTTCGATGCGGCCATGCGGCGGGATATGCACCACGACGCGCAGCGCCATCGCCGGATCAAGCGTCCAGCCACTAGTTTCATGCAGCCGTTCTGCCCGCGCATCGGGCTTCATCGCGGCTGGATCGAAATTGCTGCCATGCCGCCCCAGAAAGGCCGCGCGGTCGGTTTCGAAGCTCGTCAGCGTCAGGCCGTTGCGATCGCCCAGCACCCGATGCAGCAGCACCGGCGGCGTTTCAGAAGGCGCGCGCGGGCGACGGGTGAACAACAGGCCATTCAGGCCCGGCAGGGTTTCGCTGCAGACGAACATCTTGCTGAACGCCGGGTGACGCGCAGCCTCCCGCACCGGGGCGAGCACGACCTCGGCAATGTTGGTCAATATCAATGTGCGGGGCTGGTCGGTTTCATTGACCAACGTCACCCGCCGGATTTCGAGATCATCCGCATGGGCGACGGTGATCTCGGTCGTGACTGCCAACCCAAAGGCGCGGTGGTGGCATTCGACTCGCTCTGCATGAAATACGACGCTGGCATCGCCCAAGGGCATGTCGGCGAGGTCAGGCATGGCATGCCATACCTCACCGCTGGCGGGTTCATGAAGATAGAGCCACGGCCCCGGCGTTGATGCGGTGATCGCATGGCCCTGCCATTGCACGCCCGATCCGCCAGCGCCGAACCGCGTCGTCATCCGGCCATTACCGATGGCGTGCAGGCATTCGCCTTGCAGATCATGGGTTTCAATGTCGGGAGTCCAAGGATACAGCCCCGGCACGGCCGCCACAGCCACCGGCGCAGGCGCGAGTTCGCGGGCCACGCTGTGCGCGAGTTCCGGCGGCAATTCCCATGGAATGCGCTCGTTCAACAATAATTCGACTGTCTGGATATGCGGATCGGTATGGAACCAGCGCACCAGCATATCATCGCATAAGGCATTGCCGATGGCGGCAAGGCTCATCCCATGATGATGGACCATATAGGATTGGACGATGGCCGCATGTTCGCCCGGCAAGGCACGGCCCGGCGTAAAGTCGATCGCTTCGAAAAAGCCGTAACGCCCCATCATGCCCAATGCCTCAAGACGGCGCAGGTTGCGGATTGCGGCGCATGTCCTGACCGCGAGCGCCAACAAGGACGCATAAGGCGCGACCACATGATCGCGTTCCAGACCACGTCGCAGGCCGAGGCCCGGCACGCCAAAGGCATGGTAGCGATAGGCGCGGTCGCTCCCCATGATCGCATAAGCCGATTCCGAAATGCCCCATGGCGTGCCGTGATTATCGCCATAGAGGCGCTGCATATCGATGGCGGTGCGGTCGCTTTGGCCCAGCAGGGTGCGGGGATCGCTGCGCAGGAACAGGCTCGGCATCAGATATTCGAACATCGATCCGTTCCACGATACCAAGGCCAAGCCCGCCGCCTTGCGGGTGATCGGGCGACCAAGGAAGAACCAATGTTCGACCGGCACATCCCCCTTGGCGATGGCGAAGAAACTTGCCAACCGGGCTTCGCTTGCCAGCAGATCATAATGATGCGCATCAATGCGGTCCGCACTGACACTATAGCCGATATGAAACAGGCGGCGGCTGGCATCGAAGAGGAAACCGAATTCCATATCATGCGCCCAACGGGCGGTGCGGTCGGCCAGCTCCTGCAACAGAACACGCAGGCCATTGGTGTTGTTGACGCCCTCTTCCAGCGCGTTGATCAGATTCTGGCGCCAATGATCTTCATCCGAAGCGGGTGGGGCATACCAGCCTTCCACGATCATGCGGGCGGCATGAATCGTCTCTGCGACCATGTTCAGGGGCATTTCCCGTGCCAGATTCGCGGCCAGTCGTTCCGCTTGGGTCGCGAACAAGGTGGGTGCGTCTTCAAGCACGGCCAGCCAAGGGCGATATAATTTCTCGTCGCGGCGCAGGCTGTGCAGATGATGATCGAAGCGGTCGACCCATAGCCGCAGTTCCGCCGCTGGTCCTGCGGGCAAGCCTGCCGCCACGATCATGTCATGGATCGCGGTGCGCAGCGCAGGCAATTCGTGGGTGGTCAATTGCTGGAGCAGCACCGCATGGCCGGTGATCGGCAGCGGCCGGTTCATGATGTTGATAATATGCGCAAGCAATTTGCGCGCGGCATCGGCGGCATCCAGTCCTTCCAGCGCATCGTCGATCAACATCAGTTCATCAAGTAGGCCATCCCATGCCGCCGATAATGTCACCGGGCCGAAATCGGCATCGCGCATGGCGGCGGACAATGTAATCAGGCTGGCTGCGAGATTGCCGCTATCCACGGTCGAGACATAACGGGGGTCGAGTGGCTGCAAGGTTCTGGTGTCGTACCAGTTGAGCATATGGCCGCGATAACGTTCGAGCCGGTCGAGCGTATCAAGCGTATTGCGCAGGCGCACGGCCAGATCGCTCAGATCGATATGGCCGAGCCGCCATGCGGTCAGCGCCGCCAGCAGCATAACCCCGACATTGGTGGGTGAGGTGCGATGGGCGATTTCTTCATAAGGCGGTTCTTGATAATTGTCGGGCGGCAGCCAATTATCATCGGGACGGACGAAGGTCTCGAAATAGAGCCATGTCCGGCGCGCCACTTTGCGCAGGAACAGGCGGTCGGGCGCGGTCAGCGTCTCCTCCTTTGTGCGGAGCGGCAGCGCGATCCATGTCGCGATTTCAGGCGCGGCAATCCACAACAGGACAAGGGGCAGGGCTGCCCCTAGTGCCTGCGGGCTGACGTAGCAGACGAGCACGCCAATGATGACGGCTGCAACGGGCGAAGACCGCATTTCGCGCCACGCTATGCGGCGCGGGTCGCTGCTGGCAAAATGTTCGGCCATCTGCGCGGCAGATGTCCATTCCAGCAAATGGCGCCGCGCGATCAGCCGATAAAGCGTGACGGCGATCGCGTGGAGCGCGATGGCCGCGTCATTGGCCAGAAACACCAGCACCAAGGACCAGCGTCCGAGATGGATCAGGAAGCGACGGGTCATGCTGCGCCATGTGCCGCGATGTCCGATGCTGGCAATTTCGGACATCAGATCCGTGAACAAATATGCACCGGGCGCGGCGATCGCGAGCAATGTCCACACCAATGGATTACCGGGCAGGATGAGCCAGCCGCCCAGCAATAACATCATCGTCGCGATCGGCGCGATGCTGCGGCGTAAATTGTCGACAATCTTGAGCCGGTCAAACCAGCCAAGACGATTGCGCCGCCATTTCCGGTCATGTCCCGGCACAAATGGCAGCAACCACAACAGGATTTGCCAATCGCCACGGATCCAGCGGTGACTGCGCCGCGCATGATCGAGATAGCCGTCGGGAAAGCCTTCATAGATGATGATGTCGGTCGCCAGACCTGCGCGACCGTGCAGACCTTCGAACAGATCATGGCTGAGCAGGCTGTTATCCGGGACCACGCCTGCAAGGCTGCGGGCAAAGCTCGCGACCTCGTAAATGCCCTTGCCGATGAAAATGCCGCTGCCGGAGAGGTCCTGATAGACATCGGACACGGCACGCGAATAAATGTCGATGGCGGTGTCACCACCGAAAAAGCGGGTGAAAAAGGACTGACGTTCGACATCCGGCGCGATTTCGACGCGCGGTTGCAGGATGGTATAACCCATGGTCACCCGATCGGAGCGCGGATCGAAATGCGCCCGGTTCAACGGATGGGCCAATGTCCCGACCATATGATTGACCACGCCCGGCGGCAGGCGCGTGTCGGCGTCCGCCGTCACGACAAAGCGGGTACCGTGCAGTGCGCTGACCTCACCCGCAGTCACGGGAAATGCACTGGCATCGCCGGTCAGCAGGAAATGGTTGAACTGTTCGATCTTGCCACGCTTGCGCTCCCAACCCATCCAGCAGCCTTGCGCCGGATTATGCAGTCGGTGGCGGTGCAACAGGACAAACGGCCCTTTGCCATCCCGGCCATAACGGGCGTTCAATATGTCGACCCCTGCTATGAGCGCTTGTTCAATCTCTTCATCGCCATGACAGCGCGCGCGGTCGGCATCGGTTACATCGCTCAATAAGGTGAAATGGAGGATTGGATCGGCATTGGCGAGATAATGGCTTTCCAGCCGTCGCATGATGCCATCGATATTGTCCGGCTTGGCGATGATGACCGGCATGATGACGACGGTCGTGCAATCAGGGGCCAGCCCCTTGTCGAAATCGAGCTTGGGCAATACCCTTGGCGACACGATCAGATTGACGAGCCAATTGACGAAGGTGACGCTGATGATCGAGGAGGGAATCGCGCTCAGCAACAAGCCGACTACCCATATTTCGGGCGATGGATGAACGCTGGCAAGATAGAGGCCGGGCAGCACCAAGCCGATCACGCCGACCACAACTAGGGCAAGGGCATAGATGTGCGTCGGATAACGCGCCAATCGCCGGGTGACGGCCTCCCATCCGCTGCGTCGCACGCCTAATTCATCTTCAAAAGCGCACTGGCCTTCGCCGATCAGCCAATAACCCACATGGTTGAGCGGGGGGTGGCGGCTTTGCCGTGCATGGGCGATGGCGCGCTCTGCGACGTCCCATTCGTCCAATCGGGTCAATTCCGCAGATTTCTCGATCGCATGGCGGTAACGGTCGCGGGTATCGAAATCCATATGGGGATAGACGTCGGCGGGATCATGGCACAAAATCGCCTCGGTCCGGCTGGTCTGGTCGAAAAAATCCTTCCACTGAATGCCGGCGATCACCCCCAGATTGGCGATGGCGCGCGCTACGCATTCGGTCGGGTCCGCCGGTAGATGGAGATAGGCTGTCCCATCCGCCGGGAAAGGCGGGGGAACATTTTCGAACAAGGCGCTGAAGCCTGCGGCCAGCAATTCGATACAGGCAATCCGGAGCATTGTCGGAAAGGCCCATAATTCCGCCATCGTCAGCGGCATCCGTGCCTGATAGGCGGCGATGAATCTGATCGACTGGCCAACGGCAAGCTGGAGATGCGCGGCCTGCAACAGGCCATGGGCAAGATCATAGACCCGTGGATAGATCTTGTCGCGGCCAGCGATGCCCGGCAGACGATCGTAAAAGCCGCGCGGCAGGCTTTCATCGATCTGGAGCAAGGCGCGCTGCACCTCGAAATCATTGTCGAGCAGCCATTCGGCAGCAGAGGCGTTGCTGGCATCATTATGGGCAGCGGCGGTCAGCGCGCGGGTCAGCCATGGCTTGACCTCTTCCAATTTTGCCCATGCGACAATCGGCGATGTTTTGCGGGTAAGGCCTTCAAGTTGATGGCGTAGTGCCAATTCATCGGCAAGGACGACGACCGGGTCGGCTTGCGCATCTGCCATGATGTTCATGCTTGATTGAACATCGGCATCCGCACTTCACTCGCCTGACCATTGGAGGGTCGGGCCATGGCTTTTGCTGCGCCACTTGTCGCGGGGATCACGAGCAAGGGCGCGGGGGAATGCATCATCAAATAGCTCGCGACGCTGCCATAAGGCATGTCGGCATTGGCCGACAGGCCATGGCCACGCGCGGACATGATGACGAGATCGGCATTTTCCGCGCGGATAATCTGTTCAAGTTTCGCGCGGACATCCTTGCATTGGGTGGAGATGATCCGGACGCGCACCTGCATATCCGCGACATATTGGCGCATCCGTTCCAGATACGCATCGGCGGTTTGCTGGTTGCGTTCGATCACCTGTTCCCGAAGTGCGATGTCGGCGGCATCATAGGGCCGGGTCTCCGTCAATTCCGGCGGCGGGATGACATGGGCAAGCAGCAGTTCCGCATTATTTGCCTGCGCCAGCCGCACCGCCAGCGGGAGCGCGCTCGCCGCCCAGGTGGAACCATCGACCGGGACCAATATCCGGCGGTAGCTGGTCACGGGAGCCATGTGGCCATTGCACGGCACCAGCAACATATAGCCCGCCGCACTATGGAGGAGGTGGTGGATCGTCCCGCCGATCCCGCGACAGCGCCGCGCATTTGGCTCTTGCATGCCGATGACCAACAAGCTGCCGTTATGATCATGTGCGAAACGCTGGATTTCATCGGCCCTGAAGCCTTCGGTCAGGTGAATATTGGCGCGCGCCATCGATGCATCCGGCGGGCTGGCCATTTCGTTCAGCAAGCGGCGCGCTTCGTGGCGGCGCAGGTCCCATTCGATCGGGTCGGGGCGGTTGGATGCGCGATCTTCTTCCAGCACCTGCAACAAGGTCACGTCGGCATCCAATGCTTTGCCCAGCGCAAAGGCATGCTGCAAAATCGGTCCGGCATGTTCAGGATGGGCGATGCAAGCGGCAACATGGAAGTCGTTGGCAGACTTTGTTCCTAACGCATTCGTCGAATTTGCCGTTGCTGCCAACATAATAGGACTCCTGACGGGATATGCCCCGCATATTTGAGCGATGATGGCCGCTTGAGGCGGCTTGAATGAACGAATGCGTCGAAATTCTCATTTCATGTCGCATTTGTGTGATCATGACGAAACTGACCGCAGTGCGGCGTGGGCGGGATGTACGGAGCTAACTGTCTCGCCGTCCCAAAGTTCCGAAAAAAATAGCCCGACACCGCAAGCAATGCCGGGCTAAAGTGAAAGAGCTCGTCTTGAGCCCTCGGGTCGCAATCTCTTTTTAGGCAGTTCAGTGATAGGGCCGGAATCAGTAATTTCCCCGATGAGAGACGTTTTTTTATTTAATGTTGGGGAATGAAATGCTTCTCGCCAAAGGGGGCGGCAGCTTTCAGCAGATTGATGACTTCCTCGTCCGATGTCTGGTCGAAATTGTCATAATGCGCGCCCACCGCATAAAATTGATCGGGCTGGGACAGGCAGACGATGCCGTCGCAATAAGGCGTTAATTGCATGATGGCCTCCATCGGCGCGACCGGGACGGCCAACACCAATCGTTCAAGCTTAGTCTTGCGCAGCCCCGCCAAGGCCGCGCGCACGGTCCCGCCGGTCGCGATCCCATCATCGACCAAGATCACCGTCCGTCCGGCCAGCGATACCGGGGGATGGCCCTGCATATATTCGGCGCGGCGGCGATCGATCTCCGCCAATTGGCGCAGCTTTTCGGCCTCGATATAGGCGGGGCTTGGGGCAAGTTGGCGCACGACCTCTTCGTTCAGGACGATTTGCGGGTCGTCGCCATCGACGACTGCGCCGATGCCCAGTTCCTCATGCCCCGGCGCACCGAGCTTGCGGACGAACAGCAGGTCCAGTTCGGCTTGGAGCGCTTGCGCCACTTCAAACGCCACCGGCACGCCACCGCGCGGTAACGCGAGGATAACGGGATGCGCACCGTGGAGATAATGGAGTGCTGCGGCCAATTGCCGTCCTGCATCCTGCCGGTTCCTGAAACGTCGAGAAGGGCTGGCCATGATCATTTTTCCATTTTTGGCGAGGTGAAATAGCGCAAAAACCAGATGCGCGCGTGATTGATGACTTGATCCAGCGTGCCGGGTTCTTCGAACAAATGGGTCGCGCCGGGGATGATGACGAGCGAGACCGGGCAGTGCATCACCTGCATCGCCGCGCGGTTCAGCTCGATCACCGGGGTGTCGCGACTGCCGACCAACAGCAATGTCGGCGCATGCACCCGGCTGAGGGCTGTAATTCCGGCAAGATCGGGCCGTCCCCCGCGTGATACCACGGCCTTGATCCGACCATTGGCCTTTGCTGCCGCCAATAATGCCGCGCCGCCGCCGGTGCTCGCACCGAAATAACCGATGGGTAGATGGCGTGTGTCAGTCTGTTCCTTCACCCATTCGGTCGCGCTGGCAAGCCGATCTGCCAATAAGGGGATGTCGAACACATTGATCCGGTCCAGCTCTTCGTCCGGCGTCAACAGGTCGATCAGCAAGGTTGCAAGGCCCGCCGCACGCAGGGCGTCCGCCACATGATTATTACGCGGGCTCAATCGACCGCTGCCACTGCCATGGGCAAAAATGACCAGCCCTTTGGTGGCATCCGGCACGCCTAACAGGCCTTGCAGATGGTGATGGCCAACACTGACCGGCACAGAGGTGCCAAGCGCAGGTTCGAGATGCGCTATCATAGCCCGAATGGCCAAGTTTCGGGCGCGCCATGGGGATGTTCCCGGCCCAATGGCGTCACAGCCTTGGTTTGTTCGAACCAGACGAAGGCATCGAATTGTTCGGCCAAGACGGCTTCGAAATAATGACTCATGCGCTCGGTTTCAGGGCGATAGACTACGCCGATGGCGCGTTCCAGATAGGGGGTGGACAGCAGGTCTGCGAGCGCTGCCTTGTCGCCTGTTCTACCGCGCCAATCGGTGAGGGTGCGGGCAAGGCCGGTGCGACGAAAGGCGTGTTCATAGCTGTCTTGTCGCGCGGGCCGGACGGTCTTGATCACCATCTCGCCGCCCCAATCGCTGGCGGCGGCGACCGTGCCGGTATCGGTGCCAAAGCCGATCAAGACCGCCTCCTCGTCATAAGCGGTGCGGCAGAGTTGCCCGATATTGAATTCACCGGACCAGCCCATCGCGGTCGCTGCCGCATTGCCGATGTGCGAATTATGCGCCCAGACCACGGCCTTGGCATGTTTGCCCTGATGCGCGAGCAATGCCTGCAACGTATCGAACATATGCCGGTCGCGCAGGTTCCAGCTTGCCGCCGATCCTTGATACATCACCCGGTAATATCGTTCCGCCGCGCGAATGATGCGGGCATTTTGCGCCGCGTCGAAAAATGCCTCGCCATCATCCTTCATGTAATCGAGGCGCGTTGCCAGCAGTTCCCCCAACTGCGCGACAACCTGATCTTCGCAACTGTCACGCTGGCCATAGACCACGGCACGGCCATAAAGGGCAGGATCATCCTGCCACGGCGTCAGGCAACCGTAACGCGCGCGCGCCTTCCCGGCGGCGGCGGGATCAACGCGGTCGAGATAGGCCAGCACCGCATGGATCGACTCGCCAAGGCTGTACACATCAAGACCACGAAACGCGGCGCGTTTTTCTGAAGGCAGGGCCTCGTTGTGATGGCGCAGCCAGTCGGCAAAGGCGAGCAATTCGGCATTGCGCCACATCCATGTCGGGAAACGGACAAAGCTGTCGCCGCGCCTTGGCCGGGCGGCATGATGGCGGACATAGGCATCGATATGCGCCGCATCGGGCCAATCGGCCTCCACCGCGACGATGTTGAAGCCATGATGGGTAATCAGGCGACGGGTGATCGCGGCCCGTGCGACGTAGAATTCCGAGCTGCCATGTGTCGCCTCGCCCAGCAGCACGACTCGCGCATCGCCATAACGGTCGAATAATGGCCCGAAATCATCATGGTCATAGGGGCTTGGCAACACTTCCGCATGCGCACGCAGGGCGTCTACCAGCGCATCGGATGCGCCGTCGCCAATATTGCCGCGAAGTTCCATGATGCCCATGCAGCAGCTCCGATAATCCTCGGGTGAACGCTGCATTATCCATAAAGCCTGGGCTGTTTCTGCCAATCAGGGGGATTGCTTAGAGCATCAAGCCATGCGGCATGCGTCAACGCATATCGCGATTATTCTTCCTTGTTGGACCATGTGCCGGTTGAATCGGCATAGGCCTCCAGCTCGCGCCAATGGCGGTCCCAGCCGGGGCCGCGCTGATTTTCCGGGATTTCCATTTCGACCCACATTCGCGCCCGGCTGACGGGATTGATGGCGGGATTATTGGTCAATTGCGTGAGGGGCGTATGCAGGCGCTTCGCAATGTCCTTGATGCCAAGGGGCGCAGCGACAGCGGCATCCTCGGCTGCGGCCATGTCGTCTGGCGGATTGGAGGACGCAACGGGTTCGGGTGGATTGGGTTCGGCCATGTCGTTCCTGATTAGGCGCGCTGTCGTGACGGTTCAAGCCTGTCATCATGTCGGGCCGATTTGGGGCTTAGTCATTCCTTAGGAAATCAAGGTTAATAACACATAATATAAATGAGTTAACCGAGAAATGGAGTGATCGATGAGCGTGCAAATCCACCAACATCTCCAGCTTGATGGTGTCCGTGAATTCATTGATCATCATGCCGATAGCTTTGATGATCAATGTCTGAGAACGGTATCGCGCTGGACAGGGTATCTGGCGTTCGTGGCTGTGTGGGCGGCGATCATCTGGTGGATTGCAAGATAGCGCATTTCAGCACCATCAGGTGCCGCGCCCGATCAGGCTGAACAGCTTGCGCCTGATGGTGCGGGCGTGATGGGGAATGGCGAGCAATAGGGCGTAAGACAGCAGCGACTTGAAGAAACTGGCCCTATCGCCCGTTGCCGCATGATGCACGATGCGGGCGGCGCAGCTATACATGATCTGATGCGTGCGCCGCGCCGTCGTAATATTGTTGGTATGATAATGACGCCGGACAAGCGGTTCCGGCACCATTGCGAATTGGCAATCGGCGCGAATGGCCGCCAGATAGAGCGCATAATCCTGCGCGTTGACGAATGTCTCATCATAGCCGCCGATACGCAGCACCGTTTCGCGACGGAAGGCGAGGGTGGAATGCACCAGCACATTGCGCCGCAACAACGCCGCCCGAATGGCTTTGCCGTCTGTCGGCGAAGTGATGAGATAGGGCCGGCCCCCGTTGATTTTACTGTCGCTGTCGCCGTTGACGCCCTCTGCCCAGCTACAGACAAAATCGGCCCCGGTGCGGGCGAAACAGGCCAATTGCTGTGCGAACCGACGGGAATAGGATTGGTCGTCATCATCGGCGCGAAAGATGAGGTCCGCATCCGTCGCATGGATCGCGCGGTTCAGCGATGGCGTGATCCCGATATTGTCGCGATTGAAGATAAAACGCAGCATCGGCCAATATTGGCGCAAATGCGCTTCTTCATCGGGTGTTGTCGCCCGGTCGATCACAATGATAATCTCGCTGGCGGGCTGCGATTGCCCGATCAAATCCGGCACAAAGCGATCCCAGCCCGGCTGTGCGCGGGTGGGCAGGATCACGGCAGTCCGGGGTGATATCATTCTATCCCTCATGCGAAGGGCGCGCGCGATTGGGGCCAAATGTCGCGCGGCGTGGCTGGTGCGTCGGATAGGCGCGCTGCCAAGGTTTTTCGGCTGACCAAATGACCTGGGCCATGGGGGCGACGGTATATCTGGCTATAAAATAACCCGATGTGATCGCCACGAATATCATTGCGTCTCCCGATAATGGCCCTGCATTGTGGTAGAATATATGGACCATATATGGAATAAAAAATGAGAATATTTTAAAATTTTTCAATATATTTGGAATATATAATATTATAAATAAAATGGATATGAGGCCGTATTTTGCCATAATGTTCAAATAATAATTATGAATTGTCCATATTTTTATCGATTCACTGCTATCGGCATAGATGCTTTGTTGGGTATATTTCTGCCAATGCGCGGTGCTTTCAAAATTAAGTCCATAGCCAAAGGGGTTTTCCTTGATCAAAAATAGCCCGAAATGCCGCAGGACTTCGCGATTTTGAGAGGAACCATCCTTGGTTTGGGCGACGCGTATCCCATTATCTGCCATATTGCCGATAATGGGACCGGCGGTAAAAGCGGCCAGCATGGCAAGCGGGGCAAGCACCAACAGGCTACGCGTCGCATGTTGGGCAAGATATAGGGGGATGAACACCGCCAGCCCCAATAAGGGCGATCTGTTGCCGGTCATGACGCAGATGACGGCCAGCGCCATGATCAGGCCGATAATCACAGGGTCGAACTGGTTTGACCTCGTTGGTCGCGAGGCTATTCGTAAACAGCAGGCGGCGGCAAATGCGGCGCAGGCCTCATTGGCGAATACCACCGGGGAAAAAGATAGGCCCAAGGCGCGTTCCCGGCGCTGGATGATGTCGAGAGCAGCGGCAGGATCGCCCGATATATGCCCGATCATCAACCGGGCTTGCCATGCGGCTTCACTCCCCAATGCCTGCGCACAAGCAAAGATGGCAGATAAGATGAATGCCAGAATATAGGCCTTCAAGATGGGCTTGATGCCAAATTTCAATGCGATGGCATAAATGGTGATGATGAGGAGCAGGGTCTGGATGTGGATTTCTGCAAATTGTCCGAGCGCAGCCCGCATGTCATCGTTCGTGATGAGCGTTGCAGACAGGCCCAGCGCTGCAAATGCGATGACGGTCGCCGATAATTTGAACGTCTCTTTGAAGCTGCGGACGAGGATCGGCAGGTCGTCCAGCAACAGTAATCCGGCAGTGCCGATCAACGCGATCGATCGCAGCGGTAAAGGTCCGATGCTGAGTTTGATCGCGTTCAAAGAGAGCAACAAGGATAAGCCAAAGAGCCATAGTGCTGCTTTTGCGAGTGTCCCGTGCCTAGCGTGTTGCTGGATTGTGCCCCTATCCCTGATGTTGCGGGACATGATTTTAATGCCCTACGCCAGCTATGACCGCAACTGATGGGCGCAGGTGCGGTTCGCAGGCGAGGGCGATCAGGACATATTGATGATGGATACGCTTACGCAACATAACAGTCTATATCATGAGTAATTATCAAGAATAATCAACAATAATATATTCTCATATTCGTATTTCATTGTCAGGATGATGTCAGGAAATAGTGATATTTTGGATTATCCATCATATATAAATGGATATTTTGTAGAGTTATAGTGTCTGGAGCGTGCGGCAGTGGCGAATTCCATCTTTGTGGTTGGCGCACGCGGCATCCCGGATGTGGAAGGCGGGGCGGAAAAAAATGCCGAACGCTTGTTTCCATTGCTCGTACAACGCGGCTGGGCGGTGACGCTGGCGGGCATCCGGGATCAACTGCACGCCAGTCATTATCGCGGTGTCGCGCTGGTCGGTGTCCTGACACATATTGCCGCAGACCGGCTGGCGCGTCGCCATCGGGTCAATCACATGCCCCCTCCCCAGCCGAGCGCCAGCCTCAAAGAAGCGCGCGCAGGTAGGATGTCGCCGCCACGCGTTCGCGCCATGACATGCACGTTGCGACTGATGCCCCGCCGGGCCAAACGGTCCGCCAATGCAGGCGTCACGGCAATCACCGCATCGGCAAAACGCAATTGGTATTCCGCAAGCAGAAAGCCGCACTTGCCGATGAACCCCCATTTGGGCAGAAGATAATCAGCCGAACCATAGCGCACCAATGTCCGCGCCCCGGCCAGCTTATACGCCCAGAGCATAATCGCCGCGCCCAACCCTTGCATATGCACAAGCGCAGGCCGGTGCCGGAACGTCATCCATGCCGCCATGCCATAATATAACAGCTTATCGGTGCGCAGCAGGCGAGATCGCGGCACGCGCATCAATGTCTCCGCGCGTAAGGGCTTGAGGAGAATTTCGGCATAGCCGAGGTCTGCGACCATTGGATGACTGGCAAATTGCGGATCGGCGGTCATGGCCACAATCGGGGTATGCGCCACTGGTCCCGCCATGCCGCGAATGGCGCGGGTGGCATGGAGCCCGTCCAGCACGGGCATGCGTGCATCCATCAGGATGAGGTCGAAGGGGCGGCCTTGCACCAAAGCCAGCGCCTGCACGCCATTGGCGGCGCATGACACATGATGGCCGGCGTCTTCCAATATCGTATTCATCAAGCCGCGAATGATCTTATTGTCCTCTGCCAGCAGGATGTGCATCGCCTGATCATGGGGGCGCATGAGTGGTTCGGCACTCGTCGCAACCGCTACCGCTGACGCTGCCGTCTCAGCGGCAATGGCCGTGTCTTTCTCCAATGTGATGTCGCACCAAAAGATGCTTCCCTTGCCCGGCTGGCTGATGACGCCAATGCTGCCGCCCATCGCTTCCATGATGCGACGGCAGATGCTGAGTCCAAGGCCGGCACCACCGAACCGGGCATCGGGACTGGTGTCCGCCTGCACATAAGGGGTGAACAGGCGATCCTGCACATCCTGCGCGATGCCGATGCCATTGTCTTGCACTTCAATCCGCCAATGCGCAGCGTGGCAATCTGTCGCTATCATTTGGGCGCGGATCACCACATCGCCATAATCGGTGAATTTCACTGCATTGGCGACAAGATTACCCAGCACCTGTTGCAGCCGTTGGCCATCCGTCAGCCAGCGTCCCGCCTTGTCCTCAATGTCGCACAACAGGCGCAATTGTTTTTGTTCGGCAAGCGGGCGGTATAATGCCGCCACCCCTTCACACAAAGCGGCCAGATCGGTGCTTGTCGGTTTCAACGGCATTGCGCCGTATTCAAGCTTGGCGAAGTCGAGAATGTCATCGATCACCGACTGCATCAACGCGCCTGCCCGAGCGAGGTTGTCGAGATGGGATTGTCTTTTGTCTGGCGACGTTTCCACACCCAGCCGATCAATTGTCCCCAGCACAGCCGCCAGCGGGGTGCGGAGTTCGTGGCTGGTCATCGCCAGCCATTGCAGCATGGCATCCTGCGGGCGTTCCGGCGCAGGCTGCTGCACGGTCTGAGGCGGCTTTTTCTGTTCGCCAGAGAAGCTGTGCCACCCGGATCGATACGCCATCGGCAGATAGGTCAGCAGGGCGCAGCTTAATAAGGCACTCGCAACCGACACAGGATATTCGACACCATATTGGTATGACAAAATAAGCGTTGCCAGTGCCAAAATCCCCGTCGCCGGGATGAGCATGCGTGTCGTCAATCTGGCCGTTAGACTGGCGATCAATCCGGCCATCCATCCGGGGTGCGGCGCTTTGAAAACCACCATGGCTGATACTCTACAAAAATAAAAAACTATTAATTTGAAATATTATCAACGTCTAATATGCGACATTGTTAAGTATTTATCTACCATATTAAGAGGTAAATCTAGAGAGGTATTTTTTACATTAACCACTTATGTGGTATCGCTGAAATTATATAAATAATGATTTATTGTGACTATTGATTGTGGGTGGTGAGGCTCGTTACTGAGATTTATTACATGCGTTAATGTGCGATCGTGGCCGGGTGTCGGCGCTGTCGTGCGGTGGCGCTTATGTGAATTGCGCCATGTCTTGCGGCGCGACGCCAAAAAGAAACGGCGGATTGCCCGTAAAATAGGATCGGGATGGGATGATATTTCGATATATTGCCACCGCCATTTGCGACTATTTCCAAACTATCGGACGCCGCCCTTCAAGTATTTTTGCAATTCCGCGTCGAATCGGTTATATGGGCACCGCTGACGTCGCCTGCGACGGATATTGGGCCGCTCTGGCTCTCCCTTTGTCCCTTTCTAGCCTTACCGAAGCCGGGATGTGCCGCCATTGGCATATGCCCGTCACACATGGGATAAAGGATGCCCAATATGATTACCGGAACCGTCAAGTTCTTCAATGCCGACAAGGGTTATGGCTTTATTGCACCGGAAAGCGGTGGCGATGATGCATTTGTGCACATCTCTGCTGTGGAACGTGCTGGCATGCACACGCTCGATAAGGACCAGCGCGTTTCTTATGAGCTGGAAACTGATCGTCGTGGCAAGACCTCGGCTGTCAATCTTCAGGCTGCCTAATAAAGCATAACATTGCGGGCGGCCTTTAATGGCTGTCCGCATTGTTGCTTTGCAGAAGACTATTCTGCCCGCCTTGGCCTTTGGCATTGGCGGGCAGATGTATTTTACCCAGACCCACTATTTTCGGAGCATTTCGTTACATATGGCTTCCTACAAAGACCCAAGCTTTCAGGACCGCACTAATCTTGCCAAGCAGGCAAGGCAGAAGGCGCTCGAAATGCTGAAAAACAAGCCAGCTGTGGACGAAGCTGTTATTGCCGAACGCAAGGCTGCTCAGGCAAAGCGTGAAGCCGCCGAAGCTGAAAAGCGCGCGGAAAAGCGTGCCGCGATGGAGCAGGCCAAGGCCGAAAAGCTCGCGAAAAAGCTGGAAGCTGCTGCCGCTGCCGACAAGCCGGTGATGACCGAAGCCGAGAAAAAGGCCGAACGCGATGCGCGTTATGCGGCACGGAAAAACCGTAAATCCGGGCGTTAATCTCCGCTGCGATGCGGGTGAATTGAAGGCGCAAGGGGTTTAGCCCCTTGAAACCTGCGGCCACATAGAGACTATCTGATTGATATGTAATCGGGATAGTCTCTAATTTCTTTTGTTCTCCGTGATTTCCGAGTCGTGAAATGTTCCATTTCACTCGAAATCACTTTATACGACTTGAGGGTCATGCGGTGCGATTGTGCCGCAGACTTTTTCAAGGATAGTTATGATCGACTTTAATCCGCTTCTCGCCGACACGGATCTCCCCGATTTTGCCGCCATTAAGGCCGAGCATGTCCTCCCGGCGGTCGAGCAGTTGATCGCCGATCACCGGGCCGCGATTGAAGCGATTACCCAGTCGTCCTCAACTGATGTCGCCGATATCATCCTGCCCGCCGAACGCGCCGATTTCGCCCTGACGCGCGGTTGGTCGCCGGTTGGTCATCTCAACAGCGTGGCCGACACCCCCGAATTACGCGCGGCCCATGGTGCGGCGCTGGAAATTCTCACCAATTATATGATGGAGGCGGGCCAGAACCGCGCCCATCATGCGGCGATTGAGCGCATCGCCAATCGCGCCGATTATGCGACCTTGCCCGCTGCGACACGCCGTGTGGTCGAACTGTCGTTGCGTGGTTTCCGCCTGTCTGGGGTTGCGCTGGAAGGTGCGGCGCGCGCCCGCTTCCTCGATATCGGGGTGGAGTTGAGCCAGTTGAGCACCGGGTTCGGCAATGCCGTGCTGGACGCAACCGAGGCGTGGCACGAACATATCACCGATGAACAGATGCTCGACGGCATTTCCGAGGGCGATAAGGCGATCCTCGCGTCTTATGCCGAGGAAAAAGGGCTGCAAGGCTGGCTCGTGACCCTGCGGCAGCCGAGCGTGATGGCGGTGCTATCCCATGCCAAGAACCGGGAGCTGCGCTATCGCGTCTATCGCGCCTATAATATCCGCGCGTCGGAACAGGCGGATGATCCGAGTTTCGACAATAGCGCCCGGATCGAGGCGATCCTAAAGCTGCGGCATGAATCCGCCCAATTGCTGGGCTTTGCCGATGCGGCGGCGCTGTCGTTGGAGACCAAGATGGCGGCGGATGCAGGGGAGGCGCTGACGTTCCTCTCCGACCTCGCGACCCGTGCGCGGCCCATTGCGGTCAGCGAATTGGCGCAGGCGCGGGCATTTGCGGCGGAAAATTTCGGGATCGACACGCTGGAGCCATGGGATATGGGGTTCGTCGCCGAGGCGATGCGCCGCACCCTGCACGGCGTCGATCAGGAAGAGATCAAGACCTATCTCCCGCTCCCGCGTGTACAGGCCGGGACCTGCGCCTTGATCGCGCATTTGTTCGGCGTGCAGTTGGTGGAGCGCCATGACGTCTCGGTCTGGCATAAGGATGTGATCTTCTACGATGTCGTGAATGACGCGGGCGAGGTGATCGCGGGCGTTTATCTCGATCTCTTTGCCCGCGCGGGCAAAAGAGGCGGGGCGTGGATGGATGTCTGCCGCCCGCGCTTTCGCGATGCGGATAAATTCCACCGGCCCATCGCCTATCTCAACACCAATTTCGCGCCGCCTGCGGGCGATAAGCCGTCGTGCATCACCCATCAGGATGTCGAGACGTTCCTGCATGAATTCGGCCATGTCCTCCACCATATATTGACCGAGGTCGATCTGCCGTCGATTGGCGGGATTTCCGGGGTCGAATGGGATGCGGTCGAATTGCCGAGCCAGTTCATGGAGAATTTCGCCTGGGATCGCGCGTCCTTGCTGCCCCTGACCGGCCATGTGACGACCAATGACCCCTTGCCCGCCGATGTGTTCGACCGGATGTTGCAGGCGCGGCATTTTCAGGCCGGGTTGGCGGTGTTGCGTCAGATCGAATTCGCGACTTTCGACCTGCTCCTCCACCGCGATTTCGATCCGGCATCGGATGCGAAGGTGATGGACGTGCTGGCCAAGGTGCGGCGCGATGTGTCGGTGTTCCCGCCGCCCGTATGGAACCGCTTTCCCCATGCGTTCGGCCATATTTTCGCGGGCGGCTATGCGGCGGGCTATTATAGCTATTTATGGGCGGAATTGCTGTCATCGGATGCGTTTGAACTGTTCGCCAATGTCGACACATCTGGCGGCGGCGCGACCGCGTTCCGGCGCGAAATCCTTGCGATGGGGGCCAGCCGGTCGGCGGCAGAGAATTTCCACGCCTTTGCCGGACGCCCGCCCCAGATCGACGCATTCCTCCGGTTGCGCGGCCTCGCCGCGTAACCGAGCGATCAGGCGTGAACCGGCACCGGGCGGCGATAGGCGCGGAATAATGTCCCATGCTCGGTGACGAGGATCACCAGCAACGCCACAATGGCCAGCACAAAGAACCCGGCCACCACCGGCACAACCGTGCCGTTGAATTGCTGCCCAACCGCAATGCCGATCAGCGCGGAGAGGATGGTCGAACAAAACCCCTGTGCCGAGGCGGCAGTCCCGGCCAATTCGCCCATGGATTCCATCGCAATCGCCCCGAAATTCGCGCCGCCCAAGCCAAAACAGGCCATGGTCGCAAATTGCAGCCCGGCGAATATCCACATATTTTCATAACCGGCCAAGGCGACGCACAAATGTATGCCGGAGATCAGGATCACCCCGATCAGGCCGCTATGCGACACCCGGCGCGGGCCGAAGCGTTCGACCACCCGGCTGTTGGTCCATGCCGCCACGCCCATGCCAAGGGCGATCACCGCAAAGATCAGCGGAAAGCGTTCAGTATCGTGAAAACTATGTTCGAAAATCTGCTGTGCGCTGTTGATAAAGCCCAATAACGCGCCAAACATCATCGCGGCGGCAAAGGTATAGCCGACCGAATAACGTTCGGTCACGGTCGCCTTGAACCCGCGCGCGATCACGCCCAATTCAATCGAGCGCCGATATTCGGGATGCAGCGTTTCCGGCAATCGCCACGCCAGCCAGCACGCCACACACAGGGCAAAGCCCGCGAGAAACACGAAAATCGCATGCCAGCTCGACACCCACAAAATTCCCTGCCCAATGCTCGGCGCGAAAATCGGGATGGTGAGGAACACCATGAAGGACAAGGACGTGATCCGCGCCATTTGCCGCCCGGCAAAACGGTCGCGGACGATGGAGATGGACAGCACCCGGGTCGATGCCGAAAATGTCCCCATCAACACCCGCGACAAGATGATCGTGGTGAAATCATAAGCAAATGCCGCCGCCAATGCCGCAAGGGCAAATAAGATGAGCGTGATGATCACCACCGGCTTGCGCCCGAACCGGTCGGACAACGGGCCATAGAATAACTGGGTCGAACCAAAGCCCAACATATACGCGGCGATGATCCATTGCTGGTCATTTTCCGCCGCAATCCCCAGGTCGCGCCCCATGTTGGACAGCGCGGGCAGCATGATATCAACCCCCAGCGCATTGATCGCCATGATCGACGCGATGATCGCGACAAATTCCAACAGGCTTAACCCATTTGGCAAGCCTGATTGTTCGGGGGCCAGATCTTCGGAGGCGTTGGTTCCATGCATCGCGCGGATGCTTGTCGCATCTGGGACGGGGTTACAAATGAAATTCGTGGGCGGCATCTGAATATTATTGCAGCCATGCGCCAACCGCATCGTCATTGCGAGGCGCGTAGCCCCCGCCTCGTCATTGCGAGGCGCGTAGCGGCGCGGCAATCCAGTTGGAGTGCGCGGTCGTGGATTGCCGCGCTTCGCTCGCAATGACGAGGTTTGGTTGGTGTTGTCGTGGATTGCTTCGCTACGCTCGCAATGACGGAGGGCGGGTTGGTGTTGCATGGGGCGGGGGGATACGCCCCGCATCGTCATTGCGAGGCGCGTAGCCCCCGCATCGTCATTGCGAGGCGCGTAGCGGCGCGGCAATCCAGTTGGAGTGCGGTGTCGTGGATTGCTTCGCTGCGCTCGCAATGACGGTGGTTGGTCAAAAATGCGCCCCCAACCAGCGCCTTGATCACAATGATTGCCGGATGATGCGGCCTGTGCTTTATGTAAGTGCATGAGTGAGTTGCGTAAAATTGATGAGTCGGTCGAAAAATTTATCATGGAATGGCGGGAATCCGGTGGATCGGAACTCGCCAATACCCAAAGTTTCATCAACGGCCTGTGCGCCCTGATCGGCGTCGATCCGCCGCGCGTCAGTCGCGGTGTCGATACGCATGATGATTATGTCTTCGAACGCGGCGTGTTTCAGGACAATGGCGATGGCTCCCACAGCTTTGGCCGCCTCGATTGTTACAAAAGAAATTGCTTCATTCTGGAGGCCAAGCAAGGCAGCGATGCCGACCGGAAATCCGCCGCCGCCGGGCAAGAGGATCTCGACCTGTTCGGCCAAGATGCGAAGACCCGGGTCCGGCGCGGCAGCGCGCGGCGCGGGACGCCCAATTGGGCCAAGGTGATGGTGCAGGCCAAGGGACAGGCCGAACGTTATGCCAAGGCCTTGCCGGTCGATCATGGCTGGCCGCCGATCATCATGGTCATGGATATCGGCTATTGCATCGAAGTCTATGCCGATTTCACCGGCACCGGCAAAGCCTATACCCAATTTCCCGACCGGGCGCGGTATCGCATCATGCTCGATGATTTGCGCGATGAGGAGGTCCGCACCCGGCTGCACACCATCTGGACCGCGCCGAAAACGCTCGATCCGGCGATCCAATCGGCCAAGGTCACGCGCGAAATTGCCGATCTGTTGGCCAAGGTGTCAAAACGGCTGGAGGCGCGGGGCTATCACCCGGAAAAGGTCAGCGGTTTCCTGATGCGGATCCTGTTCACCATGTTTGCCGAGGATACCGAGGTCCTGCTGCCCAAGGACAGTTTCAAGACCCTGTTGCAAGAGCATCTCGATCACCCGGACATGCTCCATCATTCCCTCTCGGCCCTGTGGAAGGCGATGGACAAGGGCGATTTTTCGCCTGCGCTGCGGCAAAAGATCAGGCATTTCAACGGCTATTTGTTCAAGACCAACGATGCGTTGGAACTGAATGCGGATGAACTGAAAGTCCTGATCGAGGCCGCGTCAAAGGATTGGACCGAGGTTGAACCCGCGATTTTCGGGACATTGCTCGAACGCGCGCTCAACCCCAAGGAACGGGCGAAACTGGGCGCGCATTATACCCCGCGCGCCTATGTCGAACGGTTGATCGCGCCCACTATCATGGAGCCGTTGCGCGATGATTGGAACGGGGTGCGCGTCGCCGCCGCCGAATTGATCGGCGCGGACAAGGCGGATGAGGCGGCGGCGTTGGTCGAACAATTCCACGGCAAATTGGCGCAAATCCGCGTGCTTGATCCGGCGTGCGGGGCCGGCAATTTCCTGTATGTCGCGATGGCGCGGATGAAGGAATTGGAAGGCGAGGTCATTGATCTGTTGATCGAATTGCGCGGCGATGGCGGCCAGCATCAATATGTCGCGGAATTGAGCGGCCACACCATCACGCCCGAAAATTTTCTGGGGATCGAGATCAACCCAAGGGCGGCGGCGATTGCCCAATTGGTGTTGTGGATTGGCTATCTCCAATGGCATTTTCGGGTGAATGGCAAGGCCAAAGCCCCGCCCGAACCGATTTTGCGCGACATCCGCACCATCGAAAATCGCGATGCCCTGATTGAATATGATGACAAAATACCGGAACGCGATGAACGCGGCATACCGATCACCCTCATTTGCCAACATCATGACCGCATCGATGATCTGGTGGCCACGGCCTATGGCTGGCCCAAGGATCTGGCGGAGGACGAGATATTGACGCGGCTGGTCGCGTTGAATGCCGCACGGGTGGCGGAGGAGGCCAAGGGACTGATCCGCTGGCTGCGGCCCGCATATCAGGCCCCGTCTTATGTCGCGCCGGTGGCCGATCGGCTCGATCTGGGCGAGGCGGCGGTCGTGCTGCGGGACAATGTCATCCCTTGGCCTGTCAGCCTGCCGGACCGGGTGGTCGCGGTGCAATCCGTCTTGTCCGCCGCCCGTGGCCCATTGGCGGCGCAAGAGGTCGCCCGCAATTTCAGGGGCAAGAACGCGCAAACGGTCAAACCCGTTTTGGATGCACTGGCGGGCCTTGGCATGGCGCGGCGGTTGAACAACGGCAAATATGCGGCGTGATGGGGGGATTGTTGTTGCGGTGGGTTGTTTTTCAATGGACTGAAAAACAATGATTTTAATTTATGCAATCGATTGTTGAAATTTTCGAAAATCTCTTTATCATCACCTGCCAACACGCCGTGTTCGCCCCGCGCACGCCATGCCGGGGGATAGAGAGCATTTGGCAGATAGTTTGGATGGAGGTGGATCTTGACCCCTGACAAGTGCGTAAATCTGCGCTAGCCTGATTGCGGCGCGTTTAACGATGCGCCATTGTGTGCGTTACATAGATATTCTTCCACCTTCACCTCCCCAGAAGAAAGAGGATCCCCATTTTGGCCCGCAAACCGGCACCTAAACCGCCTGTATCCGCTACATTGCATCCCCCTGTCCCCCAGCGCCATGGCGCCAAGGTGGAGGAGATGTTGGAATTCTACCGCCAGATGGTGCTGATTCGCCGGTTCGAAGAACGGGCCGGGCAGCTATATGGCCTTGGCCTGATTGGCGGTTTTTGCCATTTGTATATCGGGCAGGAAGCGGTCGTTGTCGGCATGCAGTCGGCGATTACGCCGGGCAAGGACAGCGTGATCACCGGTTATCGCGATCATGGTCATATGCTGGCGCTTGGGATTGATCCCAATCTGGTGATGGCGGAATTGACGGGCCGTGCGGCGGGCATCAGCCGGGGCAAGGGCGGGTCGATGCATATGTTCTCGGTCGAACATGGCTTTTTCGGCGGGCATGGGATTGTGGGGGCGCAGGTATCGCTCGGCACCGGGCTCGCGTTCAAGCATAAATATGCCGATGATGGTGGCGTGTGCCTTGCCTATTTCGGCGATGGCGCGTCGAACCAAGGCCAGGTCTATGAATGTTTCAACATGGCCGAATTGTGGAAATTGCCGATCATCTATGTGATCGAGAATAACCAATATGCGATGGGGACGAGCATCAACCGCGCGTCCGCCGAGGATCAGCTTTATCGTCGGGGTGAAAGCTTCCGCATCCCCGGTATTCAGGTCGATGGCATGGATGTGCTGGCCGTGCGGGGTGCTGCGACGGCGGCGCTCGAATGGGTGCGGGGCGGCAATGGCCCGATCATTTTGGAAATGAAGACCTATCGCTATCGCGGCCATTCCATGTCCGACCCGGCCAAATATCGGTCGAAGGAAGAGGTGCAGGCGATGAAGGATAATCGCGATCCGATTGACCATCTCAAGGCGGAATTGCTGGATCATGGCGTGACCGAGGATCAGCTGCGTGTGATCGACAAGGATATTCGCGCGTTGGTGTCGAAATCGGCGGAATTCGCCGAACAATCGCCGGAACCGGATGTGTCCGAACTTTATACCGATGTGCTGGTGGGGCAATATTGATGTCGATGGAATTGAAGATGCCCGCGCTTTCCCCGACGATGGAGGAAGGCACGCTCGCCAAATGGCTGGTGAAAGAAGGCGATGTCGTGAAGGCGGGCGATGTGCTGGCCGAGATTGAAACCGACAAGGCGACGATGGAATTCGAAGCCGTGGACGAAGGGGCGATCACCCAGATCCTGATCCCCGCCGGGACCGAAGGGGTGAAGGTTGGCACGACCATCGCCCTGATGCAGGGTGATGGCGAAGAGGCTGCGCCTGCGCCGGTCGCTGCTGCTGCGCCAGTGGTGGCAGTGGCTGAGGTTGCGCCGCCCAAGCCGGTGGCGGCTGCGGTGGTTGTTTCGGAACCGAGCCATGACGGCCCCAGCGTCCGCCTGACGGTGCGCGAGGCACTGCGCGATGCGATGGCCGAGGAAATGCGGAAAGATGACCGCGTGTTCGTCATGGGCGAAGAGGTCGCGCAATATCAGGGCGCGTATAAGGTCACCCAAGGCTTGCTCGATGAATTCGGGGCGCGCCGCGTGATCGATACGCCGATCACCGAACATGGCTTTGCCGGGATCGNNATTGTCGAGTTCATGACCTTCAACTTCGCGATGCAGGCGATTGATCACATCATCAACTCGGCGGCCAAGACCAATTATATGTCGGGCGGCCAGATGCGTTGCCCGATTGTGTTCCGTGGCCCGAATGGCGCGGCGGCACGGGTCGGGGCGCAGCATAGCCAGAATTATGCGCCTTGGTATGCGGCGGTGCCGGGCCTGATCGTCATGGCCCCTTATGATGCGGCGGACGCCAAGGGCATGTTGAAGGCCGCGATCCAGTCGGAAGACCCGGTCGTGTTCCTTGAGAATGAGCTGCTATATGGCCAGAGCTTCGATGTGCCGGTGGCGGATGATTATATCGTGCCGATTGGCAAGGCGCGGATTGTGCGCACGGGGACACAGGTGACGTTGGTCAGCTACTCCATCGGCGTGGGTGTGGCGCTTGATGCCGCGGCCCAATTGGCGTTGGACGGCATTGATGCCGAGGTCATTGATTTGCGGACTTTGCGCCCATTGGATACCGACACGGTGTTGAAGTCATTGGCCAAGACCAACCGGATGGTGGTGGTGGAAGAGGGCTGGCCCGCTTGCTCTATCGCGTCGGAAATCATCGCGGTGGTGATGGAACAGGGCTTTGACGATCTCGACGCCCCGGTGCGGCGCGTGACCAATATCGACGTGCCGCTGCCTTATGCGAACAATCTCGAAAAACTGGCACTGGTCAAGGCGGCGGATGTTGTCGCGGCGGTCAAGTCCGTGTGTCAGGGGATGTGATGATGCTGGAACTGAAAATGCCGGCGCTGTCGCCGACGATGGAAGAAGGCACGCTCGCCAAATGGCTGGTGAAAGAGGGCGATAGTGTCCGCGCTGGCGATGTGCTGGCCGAGATCGAGACCGACAAGGCGACGATGGAATTTGAAACGGTCGATGATGGGGTGGTGAAGTCGATCCTCATCGCCGCCGGGACCGAAGGGGTGAAGGTCGGTACGCCGATTGCATTGATTGAGATGGAGGGTGAGGCGGCGGAGGCTGTCCCTGCACCTGCCAAGGTTGAGGTTGCGCCGGTGGTGGCGGCCCCTGCGCCTGCGCCGGTTGTGGTGAAGGTTGTGGCGAAGGTGGAGGGCAACCGCATCAAGGTGTCGCCTTTGGCGCGCCGTCTGGCGGCGGCCAAGGGGGTGGATTTGGCCACGCTCAAAGGCTCTGGCCCGAATGGCCGGATCGTCAAGGCGGACATTTTGGGTGCACCCAAGGCGGTGGCTGCATCGGTTCCTGCGGCAGTGGTGACGGATGGCGCGACCCCGCATGAGGTGGTGAAGCTTTCCGGCATGCGTAAAACCATCGCGCGCCGGTTGACGGAATCGAAGCAACAGGTCCCGCATATTTACCTGACGGTCGATATTCGGTTGGATGCGCTGTTAAAGCTGCGCGGTGAATTGAACGAGGCTTTGGCCCCGCGTGGGGTGAAGCTGTCGGTCAATGATCTGTTGATCAAGGCGCTGGCGGTGGCGTTGGCGCGGGTGCCTGCGTGCAATGTGTCGTTCAATGGCGATACGTTGCTGCAATATCGCCGTTCGGATATTTCGGTCGCGGTCAGCATTCCCAATGGCCTGATTACGCCGATTTTGACGGGGGCGGATAGCAAGTCCGTGGCCGATCTCTCGACCGAAATGGCGGCGCTCGCCACACGGGCGAAGGAAGGCAAGCTCCAGCCGCATGAATATCAGGGCGGCACGGCCAGCCTGTCCAACATGGGGATGATGGGGATCAAGCAGTTCGACGCGGTGATCAACCCGCCGCAGGGCATGATCATGGCCATCGGCGCGGGTGAGCAACGGCCTTATGTCATTGATGGCGCGCTTGGCATTGCGACCGTGATGTCGGCGACCGGCAGCTTCGACCATCGCGCGATTGATGGCTCCGACGGGGCGCAGTTGATGAAGGTGTTCAAGGAACTGATCGAACGGCCTTTGGGCCTGTTGGTCTGATCTGCATCGCGATTTAGAAGGGTATTTTATGTCCGACCAGTTCGATCTTGTAGTGCTTGGGTCTGGCCCGGGCGGTTATGTGGCGGCGATCCGTGCGGCGCAATTGGGGTTGAAAACCGCGATTGTCGAGCGGGAGAGTCTGGGCGGGATTTGCCTCAACTGGGGCTGCATCCCGACTAAGGCGCTGCTGCGTTCGTCGGAAATCTATCACTACATGCAGCAGGCCGAGAAATACGGCCTGACGGTCGAAAAGCCGGGGTTCGATCTGGCGAAGGTCGTCGCCCGGTCGCGCGGCGTCGCCAAGCAGCTTAATCAGGGCGTGACCGGCCTGATGAAGAAGAACAAGATCACCCTCTATTTCGGCGATGGCAAGCTCACGGCCAAGGACAGCATCGCCGTCACCAAGGATGGGCAGGTGACGAATGTCACGGCCAAGAACATCATCATCGCGACCGGTGCGCGGGCGCGTGATCTGCCGTTCGCCAAGGCCGATGGGGAACGCATCTGGACCTATCGCCATGCGATGACCCCGCCGGAAATGCCGACGAAATTGCTGGTCATCGGATCGGGCGCGATCGGGATAGAGTTCGCGAGCTTCTATAACGACATGGGTGCGAGCGTGACCGTGGTTGAAATGCTCGACCGGATCATGCCGGTGGAAGATGCGGATGTGAGCGAGTTCATGCTCAAGGCGCTGACCAAGCAGGGCATGGATATTCGGCCCTCCACGGGCGTGCAGGCGATCAAGACGAGCGCCAAGGGCGTCACCGCCGAGATCAAGGGTGCGGATGGCAAGATTACTGAAGAAGAGTTCAGCCATGTGATTGTCGCGGTCGGGATCGTGCCGAATACCGAGAATATCGGGTTGGAGGCGCTGAACATTACGACGGATCGTGGCCATCTCGTCACCGATGCGTTCTGCCGCACCAATGTGCCGGGCGTGTACGCGATTGGCGATGTGACCGGTGCGCCGTGGTTGGCGCATAAGGCGAGCCATGAAGGCGTGATCGCGGCGGAACATATCGCGCAAGGCCTGGGTAAGGACGTGCATCCACATGCGATGGACAAGGCCAATATTCCGGGCTGCACTTATTGCCACCCACAGGTCGCAAGTGTCGGCATGACCGAGGCCAAGGCCAAGGAAGCCGGGCATAAGGTCAAGGTCGGGAAATTCCCGTTCATCGGCAATGGCAAGGCGATTGCGCTGGGTGAGGCGGAAGGGTTCGTCAAAACGGTGTTCGATGAAGCGACGGGCGAATTGCTCGGCGCACATATGGTGGGCGCGGAAGTGACCGAGCTGATTCAGGGCTATGTCGTCGGGCGCACGCTGGAGACGACTGAGGTGGAGTTGATGCAGACGGTGTTTGCGCATCCGACGATCAGTGAAGCGATGCATGAAAGCGTGTTGGCTGCTTATGGCCGGGCGATACATATTTGATGTATGCGTCCCTCAAGCGCTGCCCGGCGCTTGAGGGACTGACAAAAACGCCTAACCAAACGCCCTTTCCGCAAGGGCTTTGGTCGAGGGATCGAAGCCCTGCGTGCCATTTTCTTCAATCGCCCGCGCCATTTCCTTGCCCAGTTCGACCCCGAATTGATCGAATGGATTGACGTTGAGCCAGACCGCGTTGACGAAGGTCCGATGCTCGTAAAAGGCGATCAGCGCACCCAATGTGGCCGGGTCGAGCACATCCAGCAAAATCGTCACCGATGGCTTGTCGCCCACATAAGCGCGGGCCGGGTCTGCATTGGATCTGCCGGTCATTAATGCCGAACCTTGGGCGAAGCAGTTGATCAGCAATTGGCGATGATGGGCCTCATCCAGATCATGGTCCGGCGCGATCACGGCGACAAATTCAATCGGCGACACGACCGTGCCTTGATGGAGAAGCTGGAACACCGCATGCTGGCAATCGGTGCCGACGCCGCCCCATGTGATCGGGGCGCTGGGGATTTCGAGCGGCTTGCCTTCAAGCGTGACGCTCTTGCCGTTGCTCTCCATTTCCAATTGTTGAAGATAAGAGGGCAATAACCGCAGCCGTTCATCATAAGCGAACACCGCGCGAGTCTGGCAGGCCATTTGCTCGACATAGAAACGGTCGGCTATCGCCGCGATCACCGGCGCATTGCGATCCAGCGGCGCATCGCGAAAATGGCGGTCCATTGTGGCGGCCCCGGCCAATAATTCTTCAAATGCGGGCCAGCCGAGCGCCAATGCCGCAGGCAAGCCAATCGACGACCAGAGCGAATAACGCCCGCCCACGGTCATGCTGAACGGTAGAATGCGCGTCTCATCAATCCCCCATGCCAATGCCGCCTCTGGCACGGCGGTGACGGCGATGATGCGGCCAAAGGGATCTTCGACGCCGGCATCTTCCATCCATTCAATCACCGATGTGCCGTTCAACAAGGTCTCGCTGGTCGTGAAAGTCTTGGACGCCATCACCAGCAGGGTGTGGCAGGGGTCGAAACGGTCGAATATCTCGGCCAAGGCCGCGCCATCGACATTGGAAACAACCGCCAACTCATATCGGGCCACATTACGCCCCATGGCATCGACCAACAGGTCCGGCCCCAGTGCCGAACCGCCAATGCCGACATGCAATATGTGGCGGATATCGCCAAAGGCGCCCGCGTCCACCGCCTCGACCAGTGCCTTCATCCGGTGATGGAGCAGGCGCGCCCGCGCAACGCTGTCCGCCGCGCCTTCGCCGCGTTCGGCCATATGTTCGGCTGGGCGGTTTTCGGTGACGTTGACGGCCTCGCCAGTAAATAGCCGGTCGCGTGCAGCGGTGAAATCGACGGATGCGAGATGGACAATGCCCGCCTCGATCCGGTCGGCATCGAGATGGGTCTTGGCAAAATCGAACAACATGCCGGATTGTTCGATCCGCAGGCGCGACAGCCGGTCAGGATCGGCGGCAAACAGGGAGAGGATAGGGTTTGTGGCTGGGGAGGAAGCCATTGGAAACTCCATGAACAAAATGGGGAGGGGAGGAAAAAAGGGGGGGCACATCGCCATCAATGCACGGTCATTGTTTCGGCATTGTCGGTGGCGCTTTTTTGCGCTGGGTCAGTTCGAACAAGGGGGAGGCCATCAACGTGCTGACAATCGCCATCAATGCCAGCATCGCAAACAAAGGTGCGCCGATGATGCCGCGTTCAAGGCCGATATTGATGATGATCAACTCCATCAGGCCGCGTGCATTCATCAACACGCCAATGCCCATTGCGGTGGGGTGGTCCTGCCCCGATAATCGCGCGGCAATATAACAGGCCCCGCCCTTGGCGAGGATCGACACGAGCAGCACTGCGAGCGCGATGCCGATCAGGCCAGGGGTATCGACCACCAGCAATTGGGTGTTGAGGCCGGAATAGGTGAAGAAGATCGGCAGCAGAAATACCGTGGCAAAAGGTTCCAGCCGTGCGCGCAGGCCCTTGACCAATGCGCCGCGCGGCATGGCACTGCCGAGCAGGAAGCCACCGAAAACCGCATGGATGCCGATGCTGTCCATCGCATAAGCGGAGAGCAAAAACAGGATCAGGCAGATTGCCAATAAGGTACTGCTGACCCCCTTTTCGCGTTCGGCAATGATCTCGAGACGGGCAAGATAACGCGGCGCGACCGCAACCATGACAAAGGCGAAGGCAAGGCCGCCGCCCACGGCCTTCACCGCGACCATCGGGCCAGCGCCAAGGCTTGCCAGCACCAAGGCGATGACGGCCCAAGCCCCGGCATCGCCAATCGCACCCGCCGACAGGGAGAGTGTGCCAAGCTTGGTTCCGCTGATCCCGCGTTCATGAATGATCCGCGCGAGCATCGGAAAGGCGGTGATGGCGATGGCCGAACCGAGAAACAAGGTTGCCTGCCATGAACTGACATGCGGCGTGAACAGCCCCGGCGTCCCCATCATCATGGGGATCAGCAGGGCGGCGGCGAGAAACGGCACCAGCATCCCCGCCATGGAGACAGCGGCGGCGCTGCGCGCGCTGGCGCGAAACTCCCGTCGGTCGAATTCCAAACCGACGATGAACATATACAGGCCCACGCCCAATTGCGCCCCGACATAGAGGATCGGCTTGGTCTCCACCGGGAAGATCATCGCCTGCATTTGCGGCGCGATGGCACCGAAGATTGACGGACCGAGGACAACGCCCGCGATCATTTCGCCGACCACTTGCGGTTGGCCGAGATAGCGATGCGCGAGCCAGCCAACCACGCGACAGGCAATGATAATCACCGCCATCTGGAGGAAGAAGATGCTGCTCAGTTGGGCGATGGTCATGCGGTCTCCTGCTGCCGTGCGGTCCACAGACCGAAGCTGATAATCACCCCGTAACACGCCATCGGGATGGCCAATGCCATCGCCAACCCGGCGCTGTCCGCCAGTGAACCGGTGCAATAAGGGATGATCGCGCCACCGACGATGGAGGTGCAGAGCAGGCCCGATGCCCGTGGCGCATCGTCATTCAGACCTTCCGAGGCCAGGCTGAAAATCGTCGGGAACATGATCGAATTGGCGAGGCCGACCGCGATCAGGCTCCATGCGGCGATATGGCCGCTGGTAAGCGACGACATCAGCACCAGACCAAGCGCGGTAGTGCCGCAGATCGCGAGCAACATGCCCGGCCTGAACGCCCGCAGTGCAAATGCACCGATCAATCGCCCGATCAACGCGCCGAGCCAATAATAAGACAGCATCACCCCCGCTGATTCCGGATCGAGCGACAGGACGCGGTGGTCGCCGAGATAGTTGATCATGATGCTGGCGATTGATACCTCCGCCCCGACATAGAGGAAGATGCACAGGCACCCCCATGCCAGACGCTTGCGGCGCAATAGCCCTAAAATCCCACGAAATTCGACGCGCGTGACCTCTGCCTTGTCCAACAGACCGCGCAATAGCCAGAAAAAACCGGCGATCAGGCTCAACACGATTGCCAGACCGATATAGGCGTGGGCGATGACGGTCGTTTCCGCGACCTGATGGGCATGGAGCGCATCGCCGCTCAAACTAGCGGGATCGACCGTGCTGGATGCGCCAAGGATCAGATGCGCGCCAAAGCGGATCATCAAAAAGACGCCGAGCGAGTTGAATAATTGCGCGAAGGTCAGCCGACTATGCGCGGTCTTGGGATTGCCCAACAATATGATCAGCGGATTGACCGCGACCTGCAACAAGGTGATCCCGCCGCCCAGCACGAACAAGGCCGCAAGGAACGACCCATAAAGGCCGGAATAAGCGGCGGGCAAAAACAGGATGCAGGCAAAGGCCATGATGCCAAAACCCAACACCAACCCGCGTAGATACCCAATATGATTGAGCAGCATCCCCGCCGGGATCGAGAAAATGGCATAGCTCGTTAAAAACGCGAACTGCACCAGCATCGCATTGGCGTAATTGAGCTGAAACAATGATTTGAGCTTGGGAATCAGCACGTCGTTCAAATTGCCGATCCCGCCGAACAGGAAGAAAACGGCGACGATCAACAATTGCATGGCGAGAATCGTGCTACCCTTGGCGACGATACTGGCAGATGGCGTTTCCGCCGAGACTATGGGTGCGGACATGATGTTCCCTACGGCTTATCGGCGGCGATGGCGGGCGATGTCATCACCGCAAGGGCCAGCATCATGGCGATCCAGATCCGTTGCACGCGCGCTCTCCGTTTATTTCTATTATTTGATATTGTTATATTTTAGGCCAACATACAGATGTTATCCATGTGCGCCGAAATGATTGGCAATGGCGGTGCTGATCCGCAGGCAAAGCTGATTGGCGCGCGCAATCGGATCGATAAAATCGCGCTGAATCGCGGCATAGGCCTGGGCCTCACCATCCGGATAATCGCCCGGTTCATCGACGTTGAAATCCTCAATCGATGGTGCGGACACCGGAAAGGCGCGGCGCAGCAACGTAACGGCCTCATCAATCCTGAGCGTGAAGATCATTTCCAATATGTCGTCGCGGCTGATGTCATTGCTGCGTGAAAAGACCGGGATTTGCACGGCGCGCAGGAACATGTGCTGCATTAACGCGAGGCGCAACGCATGCAATACGCCCAGAGACCGCCGCGTTTCCTCGCGTGCCGGATCGGGCGGGATGATGTCCTTCAATCGCGCCAGCAGCCGGTGCAATTTCAGCCCATCGACCCGTAAGCGCGATGCCATGCGGCGGAATTGCCCGGTGCGGTCATCGCTTTCCAATTGTTCCGCCAGCGCGAGACAGGGGCGCTGGAGATGGTTCTCGGTCCCGCGATAGGGGCGACTGGCCCAATAGGCCGAGTTGAACAATTCGCCATAAGCCGCGACCGTCTTGATACTGGCCAGCGCATTGGCCGCGCCGATCATCCGCACCAATTGCCGACCGCGCACCGATCGGTCGAGCAGGGACGCGATGATCTCTTCATCCTCGCCCGCCGCCGTGCCGATCCCGGAAATGACGTTCACCGGATAGCCGAGCTGTTGCAGCACCGCATTATGCGGAATGGCGCGAATTTGCCGCAGGTTCATTTCGCGGTCGGCGGATAGATCGGACTGGCGGCGCGATTTGCGCGAGCCGGTTTCATTGAGCATCCCCAGCCCAAAGGCGGTGATCGCGCGGGCATAGGTGCGTGACGCGAGATAATCGCGCTGGACCCGACGGATGCCGCGATAGAAATCGAGGCTGAGATCGGTGCGGTCGTAAAAGGGATCGTCATCCGCCTCAATCGGTGCGAGCTGGACCTCGGCAATCCGACTGAGCGTCGCCAATGCCAGCGCCGGGGTGCGGAAAAAGAGGAAGCCATCGCCGCCTTGGAAGCTGACCTCCAATTCTGTTTCGATGTTCGCCTGATGGAATTCGCCGCGCGCCCAATGGCTCATCGGATAGGTCAGGCGATCCGCCATCGACGCCGGATGCGCGCCCCGGCCCATGGATTCGCCATGGGTGTTGAAAATGAGCGCGCGGACATCGCTCAAGCCATGTTCCGCCATCAATTGCGCCAGCCGCCCTTGCAAGCGTTCAATCGCCAGCGCCGCCGGGATTTGCCCGACGAACCGCCCCGCATCGGAAAAGCCGGTCTGGATCGACACGCGTCCGCGCTGGCGGGCATAGGCCCGATAGCTCGGTTCCCCCAACATCGCGTCGAGGAAGCGCGCGCCATGTTCCATCGCGGTTTCGGTTTCGAACAAGGGCGACACATCGACGCGGTGATCGACCCCGAATAATTTGGCGAAATACAGCGCGGCCAGCACCGTTTGCGGCTGTTCGCATTCGGCGATCAACATGCGGATCGGCGCATCCGCATCGACATGGCGGATGATCTGGGCAATGGCGAGGAACTGCCGGACAGCGGTCGTGCTTTCAATCGCCAGCGCCGCGAAATTGCTGCGGAGCGGTTGCACCTCATCCAACAGGGTTCGCAATCGTTGCAATGCGGTCCCGCTTGCGAGATCGAGGACATTGTCCTTGTCGATCCGGCGGCGGATGGCGTTGTGCAATTGGGCGCTGTTCACCCGGAAATGAATCCAGCCCATGCCAAGGCCATCGGCCTCCATCGCACAGGCCAAGGTCAACAAGTCGATGGCCTGTGGCGTGGCTGCATTGGCGGCTATGGTGCGCAATTCGGCGATGATGGGGCCAAGCGACAGTAATTTGTCTGGATGGGGCGCGGTGAATATATTGGCCGAAGCGGATAGAGCGGCGGGGTCGGTTAAGTCGGTCGCCAGCAACGCCGCCATGTCGCGGCTATATGCGGCGGCGCGGGTCAGGCGGTCGGCCAGATCATCCAGCCCCGCCTGAGCGGCGCTTGTCGCATAGCCTGCCAGCCGTTCGGCCTTTTCCTCCAGCCGGAATGAGATGCTCGTCGCCCAGCCGATGTCGGTGCGGCCATCCATGTCATAGCCGACCCAAGTCGCCAGCCGATATAATATGGGCGCGACCTGTTGATATTCATGGGGCCAGCGCTTGGCCGCGACATCAAGCACGATGCGGTGCAATTGGTCGCGGGCCTCGGCGGCGGCGCGCATTGCGGCGATGGCTTGGGCATGTTCGCTGGCAAGGGTGATCGGCTCCTTGCCACCGGGCAGGGTGCAGATGGCGGGCGTAACCGATCCACTGCTGGCCGCGCCCGCAATCGCTTCGCTTTCATTGCCGCTCAATAAAAAGGTCGGGTGGCCGGTGAAGACATTATGCAGCAAGGGCCGCGACCAGCGCGCGCAATAGGCGTTGAAATCGCCGCTGGCCGCGACCTGTTCCGCCAAGGCGCGAAAGGCGCGGAGGTTGGTCGCGGGATCGACCGGGGCAATCAGTCGGTGCAGCCGGGACGCGCGGCTTTGCAGCGCCTCGCATTCCAGCCCGGCAATGATCTGATCGAGATCGCCAAGCCCTGTCACCCCTTGTTCAAGGTCCCGGGAAATATCGATACCCAGTTGGAACACCGGGTTGAACAACGGCGTTTGCGCGGTCAGCGCATGCAGTTCATTCAGGCGATCCCGGAACCTGTCGGTCATGCGCTTAGCTCCCATGCGGCACGTGCGGCGGCCTCAATCGTGGCTTCATCTGGTGCGCCCTTGGGGACGAGCCAGCTTCCGCCGACGCACAATACCTGTTCAATCGCGAGCCAATCCGGGGCTGTGGTCTGGGTAATCCCGCCGGTCGGGCAGAATTTGGCCTGACCGAACGGGCCGCCCAATGCCTTTAACGCCGGGATGCCGCCGGAGGTCGCCGCCGGGAAGAATTTGAAATGCGTCAACCCAAGGTCCAACCCGCGCATGATGTCGCTGGCATTGGCCGTGCCGGGCAGGAACGGAATGCCGCTCGCGACCGCCGCCTTGCCCAAGGGTTCGGTCAGGCCCGGCGAGACGATGAATTCTGCGCCCGCATCAATGCTGACGCGCAAATCCGCCTCGTTCAACACGGTTCCCGCGCCGACAATCGCGCCGTCGACCTTTTTCATCTCGCGGATCACATCAAGGGCAGCGGCCGTGCGTAATGTCACCTCCAACACCCGCAAGCCCCCTTTTACCAGCGCCCGCGCAATCGGTTGGGCGTGGGCCGCATCCTCGATCACCAGTACCGGGATAACGGGGGCAGTCCGCATGATCTGTTCAATCGGGGTCATGCTGTATGTTCCTTGGCAAAGGCCGCAGCGGCGCCGAACAGGCCGGGCTGGGCATGGGTGATGAGTTTGACCGGTATCGACGCCATCATCGCATCGAACCGGCCTTTGGCGCGGAAGCGGTCGGCAAAGCCGGAGCGCAGCAGCACGTCCTTGATGCGCAGCCCAAGGCCCCCCGCGATCACGACGCTGTTGCCACCTTGGACCAGTGTCATGTCCCCGGCGATGCTGCCGAGCGACATGCAAAACCGGTCGATGGCGGCGGTGGCGAGGCTGTCTGTGCCGTCCAGCCCCAAGGTCCATGTCTGGCGGTCGTCCATTTGTTGAATCGCACGGCCTTCGATCCCGGCCAGCGTTTCGTAAATGTCGACAAGGCCGGGGCCGGACACCACACGCTCAACCGACACGCGGCGATAACGCTGGCGCAACCGCGCCAAAATCGCGTCTTCGATGCTGTCCAATGGCGCGAAATCAATATGCCCGCCCTCGGTCGCCTGCACATGATAGCCCGTGGCTTGATGCAGGACATGGGCAACGCCAAGGCCGGTGCCGGGGCCGATGATGCTGGTGACGCCATTACGCGGCAACGGGCTTTGCGGGCCGCAGAGATGGACGAAATGTTCATCCCCTGCTTGGGCGACCGCATGGCCGACCGCCTCGAAATCATTGACCAACACATGGGCATCGACGCCCAGTTTTTCATCAATCATCGCCGGGCGGATGATCCACGGATTATTGGTGAGTTTCAACACATCGCCCCGGATCGGGCAGGCGATGGCGATGGCGGCAGCGCGGGGCAATGGCCCGCCGATTTGCCGCCCGAATTCTTCATAGGCGGTTTGGAGGCTGGCGTGTTCGGCGGTTTTCAGCGTCACCGCCTCGCCCAAGGAGACGACCCTGCCGCCCGCAACTTCGGCCAAGGCGAACCGCGCATGCGTGCCGCCAATATCGACCGCGACAATTTGGGTCGGGCGCGCCATTACAGCCCCGCCGCCGCCAGCATCGCCGATGCGCCGCGTTCCGCGCCATCCGCGCCCATCCGCATCATCGCGAACAATTCCCGGCCCGTGCCATCGGGGAGAACCGGGGCGGGGGCAGGTTGCCGCGCGGCCAATGTCGCCGCATCCACCAGCAATTCGAGAATGCCATCATGGCCGCACAAACGGATCATGTCGCCATCACGCACGAGGCTGAGTGGCCCACCGCCCAGCGCCTCTGGCGTGCAATGGATCGCCGCTGGGATCTTGCCCGATGCGCCCGACATGCGGCCATCCGTCACCAAAGCGACCTTGAACCCCTTGTCCTGCAACACGCCCAAGGGCGGGGTTAATTTGTGCAATTCCGGCATGCCATTGGCGCGTGGGCCTTGGAAGCGGACGACGACGATCACATCATGCTGCAATTCGCCCGCCTTAAATGCGGCCTGCACGGCTTCTTGGCTATCGAACACGCGGGCGGGGGCGGTGATCTGCCAGCGTTCCTTATCCACCGCGCTGGTCTTGAATGTCGCGCGACCCAGATTGCCGGTGACGAGCCGCATCCCGCCATCGGGCAGAAATGGCGTGGCAGGCGGGCGGAGCATGGTGTCATCAAGGCTATGCGAGGGCGCGTCTTGCCAGATCAGCTCTTCGCCCTCCAGTCGGGGTTCGCGGCCATAATCGTTGAGGTCATTGCCGCCGACGGTCATGATGTCCGGATGGAGCAGGCCCGCTGCGATCAATTCGCGAATGACAAAACCCATGCCGCCCGCTGCGTGGAAATGGTTCACATCGCCCGATCCATTNNATCGCGGGCAAATGGATCGCATGATTGGTCGAACCACCGGTTGCGAGCAGACCGATGCATGCATTGATAATTGCCTTTTCATCGACGCAATGGCCCAAGGGTCGCCAATCATCGCCGCGCTTGCCAATGGCGGTCAGCCGATGGACGGCGGCGCGGGTGAGTTCGGTCCGCAATTTCGTGCCGGGGTTGATGAACGCCGCGCCCGGCATGTGCAGGCCCATCATTTCCATCATCATCTGGTTGGAATTGGCGGTCCCGAAAAAGGTGCAGGTGCCAGCGCCGTGATATGAGGCAGATTCCGCCTCCAGTAATTCGGCGCGGCCCACTTTGCCCTCGGCATATAATTGGCGGACGCGTTGTTTTTCCTTATTGGCAAGGCCTGAGGGCATGGGGCCAGCGGGGATCAGGATCGTTGGCAAATGGCCGAACCGCAACGCGCCGATCAACAGGCCGGGTACGATCTTGTCGCAAATGCCCAATAATGCCGCGCCCTCGAACATGCCATGGGACAAGGCGATGGCGGTCCCCATCGCGATATTGTCGCGGCTGAACAAAGATAATTCCATGCCGTCCTGCCCCTGCGTCACGCCGTCGCACATCGCAGGCACACCGCCCGCGACCTGCGCGGTCGCGCCGACTTCGCGGGCGAAGATCTTCATCGCTTCCGGGTAACGGGCATAGGGCTGATGCGCGGACAGCATGTCATTATAGGCGGTGACGATGCCGATGTTCATGCCATCGCCATCGCGGATATGGGCCTTGTCCTCGCCACTCGCGGCAAAGCCATGGGCCAGATTAGCGCAACCAAGGCCCGAACGGTGGACGCCTTTTTCCGATTGCACCGCGATCATGTCGAGATAGCGCTGGCGGCTGGATTTGCTTTTTTCGATCACGCGGTCGGTCACGCGGGAAATGGCAGGGTGAAGGGTCATCACAGGCACCAATGCACGATAAGGGGTTGTTCAATCTGGGCCAACACACGGCCAATCGGCAGGGCGGATGCCGCCCCTTCCGACAAGGCGCGTTCCAGCAATATACGCTTTTTCTCGCCGCTAATCACGACCCGAATGGCCTTGGCCGCGGTAATGGCGGCGCGGGTCAATGTCACCCGTGAGACCGGGGCTTCGGGCGGTAGCGGGTCCGGCATGACGCCAATCGCGCGGCGGTTTTTGGGTGCGTTCAAGGCGGCATCAAGGTCGGGGCCGACAAAGATCGACGCGGTATGGCCGTCTACCCCCATGCCCAGCCACACGAGATCGAGCGGCCAATCGAGTGTGGCCAACAGTGCATCGGCGCGGTCGCCCGCCAGATGATAATCAATGTTTGCGAGGATGGGCGCGGACGCAAGCGACAACACCTTGGCCGGGGTCGGTTGAAACGCGGCGCGCAGCATCGCGACATTGGACAAAGGGCTGTCCTCATCCACCAGCCGGTCATCGCCGGGGATGATCGTGACCTTTGCCCAATCGAGCTTTAACTGCGCCAGTCGCGCGATCACCGCGACCGGGGTTGTGCCACCGGGGAGCGCAATATTCGCGCGACCATGCAGGGTAAGCGCATCCGCAATCACCCCGGCCACGTCGGCGCTCACCGCCTTGGCCAGCGCATCGGCATCGTCATGAATGCGCCATTCAATCATGCCAGCTCACCCCATGGCGCTCCGCCAGCGCGACCGCCGCCGATGGTCCCCAACTGCCCGCCGTATAGGGCTTGGGGGTAAGGCCATGTTCGGCCCAGCCCGCGCGGATGGCATCGACCCAATCCCATTGGGCCTCAACCTCATCGCGGCGCACGAACAGGGTCTGGTCGCCCTCGATCAAATCGAGCAGCAATCGTTCATAAGCAATCCGCTTTTCGGCGGCAGCAAAGGCATTGGGCATGCTGATATTGAGTGGCACCTCGCGCAGGCGAATGCCGCCGCGATCCAGCCCCGGCACCTTGGCCATGACGGTGAGGCCGATATTTTCATCCGGCTGAATGCTGATAATCAGCCGGTTGGGGCTGGTCTTTGCGCCTTCTGCCGCAAAGATCGAATGGGGGACGGGGTTGAACTGGATGATGATTTCGGTCGTGCGTTCCGGCAGGCGCTTGCCCGTCCGCAGGAAGAACGGCACGCCCTTCCACCGCCAATTATCGATATGGGCCTTGATCGCGACAAAGGTTTCGGTGTCGGATTCATGGCCCAGTTCCTGATCATAGCCCGGCACGGCGACGCCTGCGATCGCGCCCGCGCGATATTGGCCGGTGACGCTGTCGCCTGCGCCCAAGGGCCTAAGCGACCGCAACACCTTGACCTTTTCATCGCGCACGGCGGTGGCGTTGAACTTGGCCGGTGGCTCCATCGCCACCAAGGCCAGCAACTGGAGCATGTGGTTCTGCACCATATCGCGGATCGCCCCCGCCTGATCGTAAAAGCCGACCCGCCCTTCCAGCCCGACTGTCTCGGCGACCGTGATCTGGACATGGTTGATATGATTGCTGTTCCACAAGGGTTCGAACAGGACATTGGCAAAGCGCAACGCCAGCAAATTCTGGACCGTTTCCTTGCCGAGATAATGGTCGATGCGGAAAATGCGGCTTTCCGGAAAGACGCTGGCGACCGCGTCGTTGATCAATCGGCTGGTGGCCAAATCGCTGCCCAATGGCTTTTCCAGACCGATGCGGCATTTGTCGCCCGCCAACCCCGTCTGATGCAATCCGGCGATGGTTGTTTCGAACAATGAGGGCGCGGTGGACAGGAAGATCGCCAGCCCGTCATTGATCGGTCCGACTTTTTCCGAGAGCACGCCAAAGCCGTCCGAGGTTGAGGCATCAAGCGTCTGATAACGCAACCGGTCGAGAAACGCCGGGACCGCCGGTTTGCGATCTTCTGGCAGAAAACGCGCGAGCGCCTCTGCCGCAAACGCGCGATAGCCCGCATCGTCCAGTTCGGACCGCGCCGTGCCGATGATGACAAGGTCCGGATGCACCAGCCCATCGGCGTGGAGCGCGCATAAGGACGGCAGCAGCATCCGCTGCGCCAGATCGCCGGTCGCCCCAAACAACAACAGCTTGTCAGCGATGAAACTCATGAACAATGGCTCCTTGGCGGGCGGTGTCCGCCATTTGTGATCGAGAAGCGATGCGAACTCATGCCGCATCCGCCTTGCAATGGCGGTCGATATAGTCGCGATGTGACGGCAGCATGTCCGCCGATTGGGCCAAGGCGCGTTGCAATTTGCCCAGCCATTCGCGGCCATTGACGTTGCGATGATCCATCAACGGGTCGGTCCATTCGGGCATATTGCCCTGTCCGATATGGACCGCGAGCCAGCTTGGCGCGCCGAACAAATCCATTTCATGGGCGAGCAACCGGCCATAACGGCGGAAATGATCGACCTTCCATTGCAGCGTGTCGGGAATGTCCATCGCCGCGCAATAACGCCAGAGCGGGCTATCGTCCCGGCTGGTCAATTTATAATGGAGGATGATAAAATCGCGAATGCGTTCATATTCGTTGATCGCAATGCGGTTATATTCATCAATGATGAGCGGATCGAAATCGCGGGTCGGGAACAATGCCAGCAATTTGGCAATGCCCGCCTGAATCAGGTGGATGCTGGTCGATTCCAGTGGCTCCATAAACCCGCTGGAAAGGCCGATGGCGATCACATTCTTGTGCCAGAACAGGTTCCGCCGCCCGGTGGTGAAACGCAATGGCCGGGGATCACCCAAGGCCTCGCCATCAAGGTTCGCCATCAAGGTCGCGACTGCCTCGTCATCGCTGATGAACTGGCTGGCATAGACATAGCCATTGCCGGTGCGGTGCTGCAACGGGATGCGCCATTGCCACCCGGCCTCGCGCGCGGTGGAGCGGGTATAAGGGGTGAAATCGGGGGAGGAGGCACTCGGCACCGCCATCGCACGGTCGCACGGCAGCCAATGGGTCCAGTCCTGATAACCGGTGTGGAGTGCCTGTTCGATCAACAGTCCGCGAAAGCCGGAGCAATCGATGAACAGATCGGCCTCTAATTTCTGGCCATCATCCATCACGACATATTCGACAAAGCCCGTTTCGGGATTGAGGCCGGACCCATTGATCTGGCCTTCCATCCGCACCACGCCGCGCTGTTCAGCATAGCCGCGCAAATATCGCGCATAAAGCCCCGCATCGAAATGATAGGCATATTCATAGGTCGACAGCACATTGCGCGGGTCTTGCACGGGTGGCGCGAACCGCCCCTTGCTCGCCGCCGCCCATGCCATGCACAGATCGTCGAGCTTGGGTGCATCGCCCTCGGCCTGGGCCTTTAGCCAATGTTGATGGACCGGCAACAGATCGAAATTGCGGCCATAGCTGCCAAAGGGGTGGAAATAGCGATGGTCCTGCTTGCCCCAATTGACGAACTCGATCCCGAGTTTGAACGACCCTTGGGTGGCGCGGATAAAGTCGTTTTCACTGATGCCAAGCGTATCGTTGAACATGCGGATCGGCGGAATGGTCGCCTCACCCACGCCGACGGTGCCGATCTGTTCGGATTCGATCAGGGTGACGCGACAGCCCGATTGGAGCGCATTGCTGAGCGCCGCCGCCGTCATCCAGCCCGCCGTGCCGCCGCCGACAATGATGATGGAACGGATCGCGCGATCATTGTTCATCGAAGGGTGCCAGCTCCTGTGCCTGATGTTTTTCGATACTGACCGAATATGCCGCAATTGCACGAAAAAACTGGGGCAGGCGGCAGGTTGCACTACCGGCCATGCCCCCGTAGTTTTCCGAACGGGCCGCACATCTATTTGGGAGAGATGCGCGGTTGCGACCATTCAGGCGTGACGAAAACTCAAATGCCTTGTTGTTGACCTATTCAAAGCAGTTTTTGCAATCGATTGCAATCAATTTCTGCAAGGGCGGGCAAAAGGGGCGATTAGCAGCGTGGTTTTTTCAGGTCGAAGGCGATCACCAGCCGTTCGCCATCCGCAAATGGCACGGTGCCATGCCACATGGTCGACGGGAAAATCGCGAGGCGGCCCCGCACGGGCTGAACGGTCCGATAGGGGGGCAATGACAGGCCGAGTTCCTCCGGCGCATTGCCAAGGCTGAGATGACCTGCGGGCGCTGCGCCCATTTGCGTGGATGATGGCAAGGCGACGTAAAAGGCGCTACTCAACCAGCCCATTGGATGGGTGTGCGGCACATTATAGCCCTGTTGCAACAGTCGGACCGACCAACTCCCCTCGATCAATAATTGTTCGGGCTTGAGATCACGGATGGGCAGGCCAAGCAGCGGATGGCCTTCTTCAACGCCGGGCAGGGCCGCGACATAATCCCGCATCGCCGCCAATAAGACCTGTCGGGTGCGTTGGAATATCGGTTCATGGCGCAACAAAACGGACCGATCGGTCTGTGTCCCGCCGCGCACCGATTGTTCGATATAGGGCGCTTGCGCGATATGCAGGGTTCTGAGTGTCGCAGCGAGTTCATTCAACTCGCCTTGATCTATATCGAGGTCAAAATGCTGGATCGATTGATCGGGTCGATCCAGCCAGATGGCGCGTTCCATATCGCCTTTCATCCGCCAGATGACCGACAGATAAGGCCAGTAGATATTGGCAGACGGGGTGCTGATTTGCGGCAGCGCCACCGCCTCGGCTTCTGTCCAGCGTTGTTGGCGGATCAAATGGCGGATGCGGCACAGGTTGATGACATCGCCCTGTATCTGTGCGCATTGGGTAAACAGGGCTTCAGCCCGCGCATCATCGCCGGATTCAACCGCGACAAACAACCGCCCGACCGTGAAGGCGGGTTGCCCGCCCAGTGCTTTTTCCGCTCGGTCGAGAATCTCCAACGCGGCCAGCCAATCGCGGCTTTGCGCGACCATGCGAAACCATGCGAGCCACAGGCCGGGGTTGTTGGCTTGGGCCGCACAGGCCTGTGCATAGCTGCGGCAGAAATCGGCGGTATTGCCTTGGGTCCAGCGCAGGGTCGCCAAGGCACGATGCCCATCGAGCCAATCGGGCTGCCCTGCCAAGGCATCGGACAATAAGGATGCCGCCGCCTGATGCTGGCACTCCGACATCATCGCCAAGGCCATGTTGCGTAGAATTTCGAGATTGCCCTGTCCGTTTTTGGGGGCATTGTGCCATGCGCGTTGGAAGAGTTCTACCGCCGGATAGCCCGATTCATAACGGATCATCGCATGGCCAAGCGTTGCCATCGGGTCATTCGGTGCCAATTGCGCGGCCTTGGCAAGGGCTGCATCCGCCGCCTCCATCCTTTGCAGGCGGTACAACGCATGGCCAAGCATCGCCCAGATCTGGGCTTCATCGGGGATGCGTGTCGTCAATAGCTGCAACAGATCGACCGCGAGCGGGGTCGCGCCATCGGCCAAGGCCTGCCGCGCGGTGGCGATGCAATCGGCCATCAGTTCAGCATCAGGGCGTCTGGTAGCCGCCCCTTCCGCCAAAACTTGCCGCAATGCCGCGACCTGTTCTTGCAAATGCGCGATCGTCCTGAACTCCCTGATGTGCCACCCGATCATAACGCCAGATCGCAGGCAATAAAAAGGGGGGAAGCATCGTCATTGCCGACGGCGCTTCCCCCCTGATTATCTCATCCATCGCCTGAACATGCGTGGATGCGGTTTCTTGATTAGAACTTGTATTTGAGCGAGGCCGAGATGGTGCGACCCAGCATCGCGCTATTGTCAAACACGCCTGCGCCATTGCGGATCGTGTCGCCCACGATGCCGCCATTGCCGCGATAACCAAGCGTATTGAACAGATTGTTGACGTTCATGCCCAGTTCGAGGCCAGTGTAAGGACGCACCTTCACAAAGGCGTTGAAATAGGTCTGGCCCGGAATATTGTACTGCACGCCCGGATCGCCCGAGGCCGAGGCCATGCCCGTCAAAGAGGACGTCTGGCCATCTGCGGTAAAGCCGATGGCGGCCACGCCCGTGTCATAGCTTGGCGATATGCGATAGGTCAGCTTTGGCTGCGCGCCCGGCGTTGCGCCATTGGTGATGTCCTTGGTGCGGTTGTAATTCCCGATGACAACCAGGCTGAAATTGCCATAACGCAGGTTGCTGGCGAATTCAGCGCCATAGCTATGGAAAGTCGCCGAGATATTCGGGTCGCGACCAAGCGATGGGGCGGTGAAGTCATAATTGTTTTCCGTGACCTGCGCCCGATACAGGGTCAGTTCCGCATTAAAGGAGGCGTCGCCGATGCGGCCACGCTTTTTAATGCCGAGTTCCTGCTGCGTCACATAATTGACCGACAATTTATTGCCGCCCACCGACAGCGAGCCATCGCTGTTGAACGCCTTGCCATAGATCAGGCGGTCGGCGTTGAAGCGGCCACCACGGCTGACGCGGATAAAGGCCGAAGTATCATTATCGACTTCATACAAGGCGCCGAACGACCATGAAACATAGCTTTTGGTGTAATCAAGGATTTCATAAAGGGTGCTGCTGGTATTGTAGGTCGGCAGGCTAGCCGATCCCAGCGCATCCGTGACCGTGATGTTCGCGCCTGCCACCGGGGCAAACGTACCACCCGTTGCCTTGACCGAGTCAAAGCGGACGCTGGCATCGAGATTGAGTTCGCCGATCTTGGTATCGACGTTCAGATAAGGCGCAATATCGGTATAGGTCAGGTCATAAGACCGACCGCCACAGCAACCGCCCCATTGATTGTTGAAGCCGGTCAGGCCGTTGGCCGTCAACTGGTTCCCACCGGCATCGAACAGGTCGAGCGGCACCGGATTGTGATTGCCGTCCAGCGTCTGATACGCATTGTTGATGCGCCAATCCATGGCGATGCTTTGGCGCATGAAGAATACGCCGGTATTGACGGTGACGCGCGCGCCACTGGTTTCAAACTTGCCGGTGATCTTGAGATCATTGGCAAGGCTGCCCACGTCCTTCATCCGGACATAGGCCTGTGCGCTGTTGTTGATATAGGTGCTGTTATAGGTCTGGCCCGTCAATGGACCCGCCGCATATTTGAAGCTGCCACCATTGGCAGCGGTCGCAGTAAAGGCTTCGCCCGTCCACATATTGGAGAAGGTGCCGCGCATGTCGGTCCAGCGGAACGCGTTGTGGACGGTCAGATTGTCATTGAATTCATAATGGAATTCATTGCCAAAAGCCGTAGATACAGGGTGGATGCCCTGCATTTCCACCTGTTCGAGATTGCCCTCGGCATTCAGGATAGTGAAATGATGATTATACGCGCCGGTGCTGGCATATTTGCGGGCGTCGATGCCGGGGATATTTTTGAACCCGGTGATTTTGGTGCCGCTCAGTTGCGCCAGTGATGGCATCGAGGTGAAGGTCGGGTCTTGCGCGTCCAGACGCTTCACGCTGAAGCGGATATAGCCCTTGCCGTCATCAAAGTCCTGCGTGATGTTGGCCTTGATCTGATATCCCTTTGAAGCCGTATAGCCGATATGGGTCGGGCCATTGCCGTCCTTGACGAAGCCGCCGACGTGGAAACGCAGCGTATCGTTGATGCGGGTGCCGAAGTTGAAATCGACGCGCTGTTCGCGATAGTTGACGCCCGTGCTGATGCCGACGGCGCCGCCTTCCTTGTCGCCAGTCTTGCTGACATAGTTGATGACTGCGCCCGGTGCCTGGCTGGCAAAGGTCGAGGAAGAACCGCCGCGCACGGCTTCGACGCGATCGACACTATTGTCGAAGCGGAGCCAATAATCGTTATTACCGAACTGGATATCGCCGAACAGGGTGACGGGCAGGCCATCTTCTTGCAGCGCGACATATTCCGAACCGCCGGTGGACACCGGCAGGCCGCGAACGCCGATATTGGCGTTGCCACCTGGCCCTGCGGTATCTTGCAAGTTCAGACCCGGAATGGAGCGCAATACTTCAGCTTCCGAACGCGGGGTGAAATCCATGATCGCCTGATTGGAGACGCTGGTGACCGAAATCGAGCTTTTCAGCTTGGTCTTGTCACCGGCGGCGGCGGTGACCACGATGGTGTCGAGTCCGTCGTCGGCAGAAGCGCCCGTCGTCGCATCGGCAGCTAGTGCCGGGACAGCCATCATGCTCGATATGCTGAGAACGGCAAACGAAACATACGACTGCAATGTCGATTTCCTCATAACACCCTCCGATGAAGGCCATTCAACAGCTTTGCGCTATCTGGCCGTGTTTATCCGTAAAGCCCCATCTGTGCACAATGGCACACATTCGCTGATCGTTGATTTAGCAGAGGCAAACTTTTGCAGCAATAAAATTGCAAACGTTTGCGGCAATCGTGTGCAAAAAATATCGACTGTGATGAGATTGCCACATATGCGGACGGCATATATTAATAAATTACTGTTTATAAATGGGTAATTTAAAATTAACTATGCGCGCAGGGGAAATGTAAAGCCGATTTTTCCATAAAGATACGATGCCAAAAGGCTTACGCCTGTATTGGCCTATATCGGTCGTGCGCAGTCCCTGCCGGTCATCATGCAGTGCTGCGAATCGAGAGGATAAACCCTCGCATGAACCGCTTCAACGCAATCGATTGAATTTTACGAAATGGTTGATATGATTGAACCGCGGTTAAATCGGTGCCATCGTTGCCGTTGTTAATTTCGCATGATTTTTCAGGAAGAATACTGCGCCCTTGCCCAAATTGACCAAAATTCGCAACATCAAGGAACTGGCCGAACTGGCCGGCGTGTCGCCCGGTACGGTGTCGCGCGCGCTCAGCGATTCTGGCCTGATCAGCGCCAAGACCCGCGAACGGATCAAGGAACTGGCGGCCAAGCATGATTTTCGTCCGAATATCATGGCCCGCAACCTGCGTATTCAAAAGACCGGGGCAATTGGCGTATTGATCCCGCTTGGCCATGAAACCGGCCAGCATATTTCCGACCCGTTCTTCATTACGATGCTTGGTCTGTTGGCGGATGCGCTGACCGAACAGGGCTATGATCTGATGCTGTCCCGCGTCATTCCCAGCGACGCGGGCTGGCTGGATCGCATCGTCGATTCAGGCCGGGTGGATGGGCTGATCATCATCGGCCAATCGGATCAGTCGGCGGTGTTGGACCGGGTGGCCGCGCGCTATCGTCCGATGGTGGTATGGGGTGGTCATACAGACCAGCAGGTGCATTGTTCGGTCGGATCGGATAATTTCAAGGGCGGTGACCTTGCCGCCAGCCATTTGATTGAGCGCGGCTGCACGCGGATCGCGTTTCTGGGCGACCCCAAGGCGCTGGAAATTGGTCAGCGGTTGGAAGGCTGTCGCGCTGCCATGGCGCGGGCGGGCTTGTCCGAAGGTCTTACCGTGTTCCCGGCCCATTTGGTGGCAGAGGCCGCGCAAAGCGACATCGCCGCCTTCCTTGGCACGGGCCAGCATCGACCACAGGGCATTGTCGCGGCCTCCGATGTGGTCGCGATGAGCGCGCTACGGGCGTTGTCGGAACGCGGGATCGCCGTGCCGGATGATATTCGGGTGATCGGTTATGACGATCTGGCGCTGGCCGAACTCACGGTGCCGCGCCTGTCGACGATCCGTCAGGACCTAACCAAGGGCGCGGCGGCGCTGATCGATCTGTTGCTGCGGCGGATCGCGGGCGAGGACACGCCCTCGCTGGTGATGGAGCCGGAACTGATCGTGAGAATGTCGACTTAAACCGCCAGATTTTCGGCAAGGGCCAATGCGCCCAACAGGCCCGCCTGATCGCCCAGCGCGGGCAGGGTGACGATGTCGGATGGCGCACCGACAAAATAATCTTTGCCTAATGAAGTGGCGCATGATCTGACGCGGTCGATCATCCCCGGCGTCCCCATCACGCCGCCGCCAAAGATGATCCGGCCCGGTTCGAAAATCGCCTGCAACGTGCTGACAATCTGGGCGAGATACCAGGCAATTATGTCATGCGCCGGATGGTCGGCGGGCAGTTCGGACAAGGATTTCCCCCACCGCGCCTTGATCGCCGGGCCGCTCGCAACGCCCTCCAAACAATCGCCATGATAAGGGCAGATGCCCTCGAAATTGGTGTCGAGCGGGTGGCGCGGTAGGCGCATATGCCCCATTTCCGGGTGGCCGAGGCCATGCAGCAATTTGCCGTCGATCATTACGCCGCCGCCAATGCCGGTGCCGATGGTCAGATAGACCGCCACGCGCTGGCCTTGACCTGCGCCCCAGCGATATTCCGCAAGGGCCGCGCCATTGACATCGGTGTCGATGGCGACCGGGCAGTTGAACGCGCGGCGCAACGGGCCGACCAGATCAATATTGGCCCAGCCCGGCTTGGGCGTGCGGGTGATATGGCCCCAATTGGGCGATGCGGGGTCGAGTTCGAGCGGGCCAAAGCTGCCGATGCCAATAGCGGTGAGCGGGCCGTGGATTTTCACTTGCGTCGAGAACCATTCGACCACCGCGCCCAATGTTGCCGTGGGGCTAAGGGTCGGGATGCGGGTGGTGGCGATGATGTTGTCCTTGCCCCTTGCGATGCCGAGGACGAATTTCGTGCCGCCCGCTTCGATCAGGCCATAAAGTGCATCGGCCATATTATTTCTCCTGCACCCATGCCGATGCGCCATCCAGCACCAGCCGGAACACGGGCGCAGGCGTGCCGCCGAAATGCGCGCGCCGGAAGGCGGGATCATCCTTGATCGGTTGGCCGTTCAGCCCCCACAGGTCGATGAACCCCCAGACATTAAGGTCATTATCCACCCACCAGCTATAGCATTGAAACGGTTCTGCCGCCGGACATGCGGCGACCAGACCGCTGCCGTTCAGTGGTGCATAAGGGCCAAGCACAGATGATGCGACCATGCCATAAATGCCGGTCGGGCCATTCGGGCCATCGGGCGCGAAGACTTTGCGCTGGGTCGACCAGAACAGATAATATAGCCCATCGCGGTGGATCATGATCGGGCGTTCGAGTTCGTTATTCAGCCCATCTGCCGTGATCAACGGCGGCAATAAGGTCCAGCGATCATGGTCCGCGCCATCGCCCCGGATGATGCCGATGGCCCCGTTCCAATCATTGGTCGATTGTTTGAGCGAGCCGGTGAACAGCAAATAATCCTGCCCGTCTAATGGGTCGCGAAAATGCGCCGGATCGCGAAAGCCCTTGATGAAGCCGGGGACACCTTCGGTGCCGCCGACCCGCATATAATGCACGCAATCGGCGGCCACGCTTTCAACCGGGACTGTCCAGTTTTCGACCCGCGCAATGCCATCCGTAAAGCTCAATTGGCCGCTGGTTTGAAACAGCCGTTGCTCGAAGGTGCGTTGCGCCTCGCCCCGACGGCCCGATGCCGTGAAGAACAGGGTCATCTTATTGGTCGCCGGATCATACAGCGCAGAACCCGCCCATTCGCGACTGCCGGGGGAATGGCCGTCCGGCATCAGATCGCCGCAATCACGATATTCATTGCCGCGCTGCATCACCAATCGGATGCGGGCGAGATGGTGGCGTTCTTCCGGGTCGGGCAGGGCCGGGGCGGACAGGACATGCCACAAGGCCCAGCCGTCAAATTTTGCGGTGCTGCCGTCGATCAATTGCACCGGCCATAAATCCCACAGGTCAATGCCGGGCAGCGCCGGGGCGACATCCGATTTGGTGATGACCGGAATTTCATGCTGGGCATCGCAGACCAATGTAGCGATCTGCGACCTCGTCCAGTGCGACGGGGAATGGCTAACGGGCATCGTCCCTACCTTGGTTTATGATGTACATAGTTTCAGTTTTTGAAATTAGCTGGATGTCGCGCAAATTGCAACAATCGATTGCATAAATTAAAAACTATATATTACATATTGATAATAGATGCGCCTGCGCAGGCAGTTTCGACCATGATCATCGGCGCGTCCCCCTTTGGGGTGCGATAGCGGGAGTCGACGATGCGCCGCACATTGGCGACCATGTCATGGGGCAACAGAGCGACCACCGCCCCGCCAAAACCGCCGCCCGTCATCCGCGCCCCGCCCTGTGCGCCAATGGCGGTTGCCAACAGGTTCACCAGCCCGTCAATCGCGGGCAGGCTGATCTCGAAATCATCGCGCATCGACCGATGGGAGGCGGCCATCAATGCACCCAGCGCTTTAAGGTCACCTGCCGCCAGCGCGGTTGCCGCTTGGATCGTCCGGGCGTTTTCCGTCACCACATGGCGCGCGCGTCGAAAGGCCTGCGGATCAAGACCAAAGGCCCCGGCGTTCAACGTGCCAAGGTCAAGGTCGCGCAAAGCAGGCACATTGAAATGGCGGGCGGCGACCTCGCATTCGGCGCGGCGGCTGTTGTATGCGCCGGTGACCAGTTCCCGCGAAATGCCGGAATGCACGATCATGATCGCGAGGTCGTCGTGAAGCGGGATCGGGTGGGCCTCAAGGCTGCGGCAGTCGATTAACAGCGCCTTGCCCTGTTCGGCCCGTGCGCTCACCAATTGGTCCATGATGCCGCATTGGCATCCGGCAAATTGATGCTCGGTTTGCTGCCCGATTTTCGCGAGCAACGTCCGGTCGATATCGGGCTGTCCCGCCATCGCCGCCAATGCCAGCCCGACCGCATTTTCCAGCGCCGCCGAGGATGATAGCCCTGCGCCTTGCGGCATATCGCCGACAATCGCGATGTCTGCGCCGGTGATGTCCAGCCCTTCGGCCTGCAACAATGCAACCATGCCGCGAATATAATTGGTCCAATGCATATCGGGGTCGGGCGTGATGTCCCGGTCGATGGCGAATTGGGCGCGGGCGGCATCAAGGTCGCCCGCCACGATCCGGATTTGGGCATCGTTGCGCGGCCTGATCGCGACCATGGTCTGGTGCGAAATCGCAGCGGGCAGCACGAACCCGTCATTATAATCGGTATGTTCGCCGATCAGATTGACCCGGCCCGGCGCACGGGTCAGCAGAACGGGTGCAGCGTCGAAACTGGCGCGGAACAAGGCGCACAGCCGATCTTGTAAGACCATGTTCATGCGGGCGTTCGGAAATGCACGGGGCTTGCGTCCCGCAGTCTGGCAGCGGCCTGTTCGGGGGTGAGGTCGCGTTGCGCCTCGGCCATCATTTCAAAACCGACCATGAATTTCCGCACCGAGGCCGAACGCAATAACGGTGGGTAGAAATGGGCGTGAAGCTGCCAATGATCGACCTCATCCTGCCCAAAGGGTGCGGCGTGCCAGCCCATGGAATAAGGGAAGCTGCATTGGAAGAGATTGTCATAACGCGCAGTCAATTGTTGCAACGCGAGGGCCAGATCTGCCCGTTGCGCCGGGTTCAGTTCAGGCAAGCGCCGCACCTTCAATCGCGGCAACAACAAGGTTTCAAACGGCCATGCCGCCCAATATGGCACAATCGCGATCCAATGTGCGGTTTCAACCACCACCCGTTCGCCGCCTGCTTCTCGTGATGCCAGTTCCAATAGCATCGGCGCATCATGCCCGGTCCGCCAATCACACTGGGTGCGGTCTTCGGTGGTGATAGTGGACGGGATATAATTGGTGGCCCAGATTTGCCCATGCGGATGCGGGTTGGAACAGCCCATCATCGCGCCCTTATTTTCAAAGATCTGCACATGGGCATAGGTCTGGCCGAGTTCTTCCGCCTGTTCGCAATAGGTGTCGATCACCCGTTCAATCGTGGGGAGCGGTAGTTCGGGCAAAGTTTTCCCATGGTCCGGGGAAAAACAGATGACCCGGCTTACCCCTTGCGCGCCCGATGACTGGAATAGATCGTCGGTTTTGTCAGGCGCGGGCGTATCACATGCAAGGGCGGCAAAGTCGTTCGCAAAGACGAACGTCCCGGCATAATTTGGGTTCACATCACCCGTCACCCGCGCATTGCCGGGGCAGAGATAGCAGTCCGGATCGTGACTGGCGGGCTGGCTGAGGTCCGGCGCGTCCTCCTGTCCCTGCCATGGCCGTTTGGCGCGATGGGGCGAAACGAGCACCCATTCATCATTCAATGGATTATAGCGGCGATGCGGATGTTCGGTCGGGTCGAAATTCATATCGCGACGATCTTGAACCCAGAGATTCTGAACAGGGCGACTTGTTCGGCCTTCATCGGTGGCATCGGCAATCCGACAGCAGAAAGCCAGCCGCCCGCCATTTCCAACCCTGCGCCAAACATTGCCTCCAGTGCCGGGGCGGGCGGAAAGCCGTGGACATGCGGGTCCGCCGGATCAAGCCGGGTGATGTGATAAAGACGGGCGGGGTCCAGCATATCAAGCCGGAGCGTCGGCAAATGGCGTTGCCCGCTTGGGGTCAGGCGATAGACGAACAACAATAGGTCATCCGCATCGCCATGGGCCTGCCACACCAGCCCGTCCCCGGCCTCACCCCGCCAGATTTTGCCGTGGTGGAGCTGGTCGCGATGTTGCTTGTAGAGGGCGATCCATTGCCCAAGCGTGTCACGATCCGCGCCGACAATCTGCCGGGCATCGAGTTCGACGCCGAAATGCCCGGTCAATGCCACGCCCGCGCGAAAGGTCATTGATTGGCTGCGGCCCGTGCTGTGCGCGGGGGATGCCCCCACATGCGACCCCATGATTTCGGGCGGCATGAACTGGAGAAAACCCTGTTGGATCGCGATGCGCGACACGGCGTCGATGCAGTCGCTCGCCCAGAAACGATGGGTGTGGCGGATGATCCCCGCATCAATCCGCCCGCCGCCACCGGCACAGGCTTCGATCTCCACCTGCGGAAATGCCGCGCGCAATCGGGCGAGCAAGGCATAGGTCGCATGGACCTGTTGGCGATAACGCGGGGTTGCGCCCGCGGTCACAAGGTCGCGATTATGATCCCATTTGAGATAGGCAATCGGCAGGCTGGCCAGCAAATCCGCGATCTTGGCGAACAGATAATCGCCAACCTCTGGCCGCGCCATATCCAGCACGAGTTGGTTGCGGGCGGTGAGCAACGGGCGACCCGCGATCTGTAACGCCCAATCGGGATGGGCGCGGTACAGCTCGCTATCGGGGTTGACCATTTCCGGTTCGACCCACAGGCCGAATTCCATCCCAAGTGCGGTGACATGATCGGCCAAGGGGCCAAGGCCGTCTGGATATTTGCCCGCATCCGGCCACCAATCGCCGAGCGATGATGTGTCGTCATGGCGGCCATGGAACCAGCCATCGTCCAGCACATAACGCTCGACCCCGATTTCGGCGGCGGCATCGGCCAATTGCTGGAGCGCGGCCAGATCATGGTCGAAGTAAAACCCCTCCCAAGTATTGAGATGGACCGGGCGCGGCTTCATCCGGCCATCGGGCCAGTCCATCGCGGCGCGGATTGCGGCGTGGAAATTCTGGGCGATACCATTGGGGCCAAGGGGTGAACAGGTCGCCAGCATGTCCGGCGTTTGCACACTGTCGCCGGGCGCGAGAATGACCTCGCCCGGCGCGAACCATTCGCCCATCTGCCATTGATATTGGCCGTCATCGATCCATTCGATGCATTGGGCATGATTGCCCGACCATGCGAGCTGCGCCCCATAATGCACGCCATCTGCCGTCACCACCGCGCCGGGGAAATGATCATGCGAGGTCAGCCCACGCCGGTTTTCACGTCGCCACAGGCTGCGGGACAGATGGTCGTCCACCGCGATGAATTCATGATTATGCCGCCCAGAATATGACCGGACTTGGGTGGCATGGGCGGGCAAGGGGATCGTGCCGGATGCAAGATATTGCACCTCGAACGGGGTGTTGCCCTGATTGGTGAGTTGGGTGGAAAGGGTCAGCACATCTGTCTGGGGGTTGAGGGTGAGGGTGATCGCGACCCCCAATCCCGCCACCGCATCAATGAGATCGAACCGGATGGCCGTGCCGGGGGTGATCCATGTCCATCTGCAACCGGTCGGCGATTGGGCATAATCGCAGCCCGCACGATGGCCGAGCAAGGCGCTTTGCCCGAACCAGCCCAGCCCAAAGGTCGGAAACAGGCTGAGCGGTTGATCATGATCGAGCGAGAAGGACGGCAAGGGCCGCGTGTCGCGCAAACATGGTCCCGGCTCCACCCCGTCCAATAGCCTTGGTCCCCAATATCGCCAGATCGGGGCCTCATCATCATGGACCTCAATCACAATGCTGACGTTTTGGCCGTGGAGGGTGATGAAGCGGGTGGTCATGGGTTCAGGCCTTGTGCGTGCGAATCCGCATCACCGCGATGGCGGCGCAGATCAGCAACAGGCCCGATAAGGTGATGACATTGCGCGCATCGCCGCCCAGCAGCGGGCCATAATAAAAGGGCAGGGTGATCGCGAACAGGATCATCGGGATAACGATGAACATATTGAATATGCCCATATAGACGCCGGTGCGTTCTGCCGGGATTGAATCCGCGAGAATGACATAGGGATTGCCCATGATGCTCGCCCAGCCAAGGCCGACGCCAATCGCGGGGAAAAATAGCAACGACTTGTCCGCGACATGGGGCAGGGCGACCATCCCCAGTCCCGCCAAGGTCAGGCACACCGCATGCACACGCGCCGCGCCATGTTTGCGGGTCAATGGTGCCATCGCAAAGGCCGCGACAAAGGCCACCGCATTGTAAAACGCCGCCATCTGGCCATTGGTCAACACCGCATCGCGAAACCCGGTCGAGGCCGGATCGGCGGTGTCATAGACCGAACGGCTGATCGAATAAGCGATATAGGCCCAATAACAGGCCATGCCATACCATTGAAACAGGCACATCAGCGCCATTTGCCGCATCTGGTGCGGCATGTCGCGGATGGCGTTCCAGATCTCTTCGAGTGTTGCCAGCGCCGATTTCGGCAGGGCCGCGATCTTGGCGCGTTCGATCGTTGACAGTGGCAATTCAGGCACGCGCCAGATTGACCAAAGGATCGTCGATACCGACAGCAACGCCCCGATCATGAATGCGGCGCGGGTGATATAGGGGATGTTGTGGCTGTCCACCGCATCCTTGTCCATGCCGAACCAATAGACCAGAATCGACGGGGTGACGAAGGCCAGGGTCTGGGCAAGGCCGGTAAACGCGCTTTGGCTCAAGAAACCGATTTCATGCTGATCGTCGTTCAGCCGGTCCTTCACATAGGCGCGATATGGCTCCATCGTGATATTGTTGCCCGCATCCAACAGCCACAACAATGACACCGCCATCAACAGGCTGTTCGAGAATGGCATGAACAACAGGCCAAGGCTGCACATCAACGCGCCGATAATGAAATAGGGCGTGCGCCGTCCCCAGCGCGATGCGGTGCGGTCGCTCATCGCGCCGATGATTGGCTGGATCAACAGGCCGGTGACTGGCCCTGCCAATTGTAGCAAGGGCAAATTGGCCTCATCCGCGCCGAGATAGGAATAGATCGGGCCCATATTGCCCTGTTGCAAGCCAAAGCTGAATTGCAGGCCGAGAAAGCCCAGATTCATCTGGAGAATGCGGGCAATCGGCAAATGGGGCTTGTCGCCCGAAAGGCCCAGACTGCCTGAAATATTCAAACCGATTGCCATCGACCTCTCCCAACGCGTCGGCATCGAGGCCGAACCATTTGTCGCCAGTCTATACCATCAGAAAAGTGATTCAACAATCGATTGCATTCATTGATTGCATTGAGGCCGTGTAATTTCGGGTGAAACCCCGGTTTTTTTGGGGAAGAAGCGCAGGATCATTCGCGAAAATCGAAACTTTCAGGCCTGTAAAGAAAGCTTGCTGGCTATATATCTACTAGTATTATAGATAATAAGCCGGGCCATCGCCCCGCGGCTTTTGAAGGAACAGCTTGCTCCGCGTCACCAACGGCTAAAGCGCACGGCACTGAGGCCAAAACGCCAGGTTTCGTGTTTCCTGCATCAGGAGACGACGATGAACATTCAGACTTATGATCGATTTCCCGCCCGTCATACAGCCCCGGCGCGGCCCCGCCGTGCTGCAAATGCCGCACGTCGAATCCATCCGTCATGGCTGGAACGCGATTACCAACAGGCGACCGGCGATTTGGTCCCGGATGAATTCTGGGCGCGGTTGGGGATGTGATGGATTTAGTTTTCATCGGCTGCCGTCAATGACGATGCGCCAAGCGCAGATATGTTGGAAAAGATGGCCTGGAAACCACCCATAAAAAAGGGGCCGCATGCACTTGCATGCGACCCCCTTTTTTCAGGTTGTTGATAACTGGTGTTAGAAACCAGCGCGCAACATCACACGTACTTCGCCGCCGTTCAGGCTTTCGAGCGCGGTGCCCGACGTGCCATATTCGACGCCGAAATCGGCGGTGCCGACCTTGAAGCGCAGACCGCCCGAAAGCGACAGCGTGTCATTGGTCGTCGAATTGCGGTTCAGCGTGTATTGATGGCTCAACATGTCGCTATAGGCCATCACCTGATGATAATCGCCCGCGATACGGTGGCGATATTCAGCACGCGCCGACGGAATGATCTGGCCCCATGAGGTCAGGATCGTGGTTTCCGCCTTGGCGCCGGTCGACAGCAACTGCACCTTCTGGCTCGCCTCCTCAAAGGTCAATGCATAAGGGGTTGCCCCTTGTTCTGCAAAGCCATCAAGGTTGATGTCCAGATAGCTGTAGCGGGCAAAACCCGACAACAGCATGACACCGGCAGAACGCTCCATCGTGAGCGAGGCCGATGCGAACTTGGTGTCACCCTTGCGCGCACCCGTCACAGAACTGCTGTCCGCCGTCACATAACGGTGGCTGGCAAAGTCGATCCAGGACTGGCCCAATGCCACATCAAGGAACGCCGAGGGGGCGAGCTTGTAGCTGGCATAGGCCAGCACGGTTTCTGCTTCGTCCTTCGAACGGGTGCCCTTGTTGCCCGTTTTGCTGTCGCTCCAGCCATAGCCATAAGCGATACCAGCGATCAGGCGATCAGAGGCACGCAGATCGACGCCAACGGTCAGGGCGTCCGCATCGAACTTCAGACCCTTGTCGGTCGCAAAGTCGATCGAACCCGTAGTCCAAAGCGCCAGCAGCGGCGATTGTTCATCGCATTTAAACGCCACCGGGCTGGTGTTGCCGGCATTGACTGGCATCGATGCGGTTCCACTGGCCTGTGTGGGGTCATTGGCGGCTGCAACCTGCTGGTTGCCGCCGGTTACTGCGAGCTTATTGTCGATACCGCAACGCAGGCCCGAATGGAGCGCGTCCATGTGACGCATGACATTGTTCAACTGGCCTTCGCCAAAGCGGCTAGCCGTGCGGAAGTGGTTGTCGATCATGCCCTGCACTTCACGATCGAGCGTCGGATCAGGACGTTCGTCGAGCGTGAGGGTGTAGGTGCGGCTGCCCGTATAACCATCGGCGTCTACCACGCAGACGGTGAAGGTATACGCGCCCGCAGCGGCACGGCTGGTGCCGGTGATGGCGCCAGTGGTCGAATCCAGCGTGAAGCCCGCTGGCAATGCGCCCGCGCAGATGGTGTAGGTATAAGGGGCAGTGCCACCCGAAGCCACGACCGTACCCAGATAGGGCACGCCCTGAATGGCATTAGGCAGCGTTTCCGGCCCGACGGTCAAACCCACATCGGCGATCACGCCGCTAGTGGTTTGGCTCACCGTGAGCGAGGTCGGCGACGTGCTGTCGGTAGCCGTGATGGTATAGCTGTACGGACCCGCTGTCGTCGGGATGCCCGAGACAATACCTGTGGTCGGATCAAGGCTGGTCCCGGCTGGCAGTGCGCCGCCGGTCACGCTGTAGGTGATCGGACCAACGCCGCCGGTGGCCAAGTTCGATTGCGAATAGGCACCGCCAAGCTTGCTCAGCGTCGATGGCGTGGACGTCATGTCCAATGCGGCTGCGGGTGCCAACGTGCCGCTGATGGTCTTGGTGACAGTCGCGCCGAGGTCGTCCGTTACCTGAATATCATAGGAAAAAGGTCCGAATGTTGTTGGATAGCCGGATACCAGACCCGTGATCGGATCAAGCGTTGTGCCATCAGGCAATGCGCCGTTGATCATCGCAAAGCTATAAGGACCCGTGCCTGCAAAGCCGACATTCTGCTGGTTGTAAAGCGAACCGACCTGCGTCGTGCTGGATGGCGCGGCGATCATGTCGAGCGGGCCGACAGCCGCCGTAATGACGATGGTCTGCGTGCCGGAAACGCCCGTCTGGGTGCCGTTGGTGGCGAAGATGGTGTAGCTATAGGTGCCGGCAATGGTCGGCGTGCCGGTGATTTCTCCGGTCGACGAATTGATCGTCAGGCCCGGCGGCAATGCGCCGCTGGCGACCGAATAGACGAACGGCCCGGTTGCGCCGGTCGCGCTATAGGTTGTGCCGGATGCATAAGCTGTGCCGACAATGCCGTCGCTGGGGGTGCCGCTGACGGAAATGACCAGCGTACACGCGCCAGCAGGGGCGCGGTTGACGACCAGCGACAGGTTTACAACACCCGTGCCTGTTGCGCCCGTCACCGTGCCGGTGACAGACCGGTTGCCGTTGCCGGCGCAGGTCAGACCGCTTAGCGTACCATCGCTGTTGATGGTGATCCCTTCCTGCGGCACGGACGCTATGTAGCTATAAGGCCCGGTGCCGCCACTCGCCAACAGGAACGGTGTATGATTATACAATGTGCCCTGATCGATGTGAAAAGGCGACGGATTGGTCGTCACCGTAATCGTTTGGGCGCTGGCGGTAGTGGCCAGCAACATGGTCGTCAGTGCTGTGACCACGACCATTATATAAAGTAACGCCCGCTTCATTAAAGAAGCGGGTCGGTCCGTCGGGATGGCCGACATAATTTAACCCCTTTTGTAGAAAATATTAATGGGGTTAAGTATTGGATAATGTTTAATGGAGCAATTTTATGGGGCGACAATCGAAGCCGTTATGAGTATTAATTTACATTAAAATTCATATAGTTAAACGTTATGTTTCCGCGCGAAGATCAAAATGAGGGCGATTAATATGCTTGATCGGGCTGCGCATCCGATCTCGTGCCATTTAAGCCGGACTTTCGGTGCCGCGATAAGGCAACATCATCCCTGCGATTATGCCATGGCGTTTTTTGCTGCGATGCAATAACAATTCAGGCCATGCGCGTTGCGATTGTTGACGAAAGCCCGGCAAGGGCCGCGGTGATCCGCGAAGGGCTGGAAGCATCCGGCCTGCGCGATATCACGCTGTTCACCGAACGCCGGGGGCTGGTGGCCGCGCTCAATAATTTGCAGCCCGATGTCATTTTGATGAATCTCGCCAATCCCAGCCGCGACATGCTGGAAGAAAGCTTCATGGTGTCGCGCGCTTTGGCCCGGCCCATTGCGATGTTTGTCGATCAAAGCGATGAAGATGCGATTGCCCAAGCGGTCGATGCGGGCGTGTCGGCCTATGTCGTCGATGGCCTGAAGACCGAACGGATCAAGGCCGTGCTGGAATTGGCGATCAAGCGGTTCAATGCCTTTGCCCGGCTCCAATCCGAACTGGATGAGGCCCGCAATGCGCTTGCCGACCGTAAATCGGTCGATGCAGCCAAGGCATTGCTGATGAAGAAACGCGGCATGGATGAACCGGCGGCCTATGCGGCGCTGCGCAAGGCGGCGATGGATAGTGGCCGACGCATGGCCGATGTCGCGGATGCCTTGCTGACGGCGGATAAATTGATGGGGGGGCTGTGAGCATGGACCGGGTGCGTGTCGGTTTTCTGCCGCTGGTTGATGCGGCGCTGCCCATTTTGGCGCGCGAACTGGGCTATGCCGAGGCCGAGGGAATCGACCTTGAACTGGTGAAGGACATGAGCTGGGCCGCCGTCAGCGACCGGCTGATCTATCGCCAGACCGATGCCGCGCACATGGTTGCGCCCTTGGCCTTGGCGGCGACATTGGGGCTGGGGCGGCCTGCTGTGCCACTTGCGGTGCCGTTCGTGCTGGGCCTGAATGGCAATGCGATTACGTTGCACCCGGATTTGGCGGCACAAGTGACCGATATCGGCCAGTTGCAGGATGTGACGATCACGGGCCAGCGACTGGCCGCATTGATCCGGTCGCAGGCACGCAAATTGCGGTTCGGGGTGGTGCATCGCTATTCCAGCCATAATTACATGCTGCGTTATTGGTTGGCGGGGTGCGGGATCGACCCCCAACATGATGTCGAGATCGTGACCGTGGCGCCCCCTTATGCTGCGGATGCGCTGGCCGATGGCGAGGTGGACGGCATTTGCGTCGGCGAACCGTGGAACAGCGTGGCGGTTGATCGCGGCGTGGGGGTGATTGTCGCCGTTACCGCCCAAATCTGGCGGCGCGGGGTGGAAAAGGTCCTGACCATGCGCCGTGATCGGATGGAAGAGATGGGGGAGCTTGCCCATCGCCTGATCCGTGCGCTGTATCGGGCGGGCGAGGCGTTTGTCGATCCCGAGCGGCAGGAAGAAATCGCCACGTTATTGGCCGGGGCGGAGTATCTCGATGGCTCGGCTGAACTGATCGGGCGGGCGATGTCGAATCATATCCTGCTTGCGAAGGATCATGCCCCCGTGGCTGTCCCCGATTTCATGGTCCAGCATCGCGAGGCGTCTAACTTCCCTTGGGTCAGTCAGGCCGCATGGCTTTATGCCCAAATGTGCCGGGCGGGGCATGTCACGCCGAATGACAGTGATTATGAACTGGCCAAAGAGGTGTTCCGGCCCGATGTCTATCGTGCGGCCATGCGTAATACTGGCGCGGCGTTGCCGGGGGCGAGCGCCAAGCTGGAGGGCGGCATTACCGACCCCATGGGCGTTGGCACGGTGCAGGGCAGGCTGATCCTCGGGTCGGACAGTTTCTTTGACGGGCGCGCATTCGATCCCGATAATCTGGCAGATGCATTATAAAGCATCGTGCGGAAAAGTGGGAACCGGTTTTCCGCGAAAACGATGCGACAACAAAAAACTAGATCGCGCTGCATCAGATTTAATGTAGCGCGATCTAGGGCGGATTTTGGGGCCTGATCTGCCTGCAAATTAGGCACGGTTTCGCACGGTTTTTGGGCAATTGCCTATAAATGCTGCGCTGCAAAATATCACTTGCGTTGAAGTCGAATCAAGGTCATCTTTAGACCATCGGGCGATGTCGTCCGGTGATGAAATAGTCGATCCGCTGCAACGGCGCGCGTGATCCGACTGGCATAAAAAATGCATCGGCAATGTCGCCACCTGCTTGGGAAAGATCCTTCGCAGCGTGGTTTTCCGCGTCCTCGATCATCGTGATCGAGAGGACAGGCGAGTGTGCCGCAATGTTTCCAGCTTTCCAATTTCGACCATAAGGGGAATTCGACCATGCGGGTGATTGTAGGTACAGCCATAGGCCTTGCATTGATGGCATCGCTCACCGCTTGCGGCGGTAAGGACGCAGCCGAAGCGCCGGTCACGAAAAGCGATCTGGAAAAGCCGGTATTGAAGCTCGGCTTTATCAAACTCACCGACATGGCCCCGCTCGCCATCGCCAAGGAAAAAGGCTTCTTCGCGGAAGAAGGCCTGACTGTGATGCTGGAGCCGCAGGCGAATTGGAAGGTCCTGCTCGATGGCGTGATTTCTGGCCAATTGGACGGCGCGCATATGCTGGCGGGTCAGCCGATTGCGGCCAAGATCGGCCTTGGCGTGAAGGGCGATCTCGTCGCGCCGATCAGCCTCGATCTGAACGGCAATGCGATCACTTTGTCCAACCGCGTCTATGCGATGATCGAACCGACCCTCGCCAAAGGCCCGGATGGCAAGCCATTGCACCCGATTTCCGCTGCCTCGTTGAAGCCGGTCGCGGACAAGCTGAAGGCCGAGGGCAAGCCGCTCAAAATGGGCATGGTGTTCCCGGTCAGCCCGCATAATTACGAACTGCGGTATTGGCTCGCGGCTGGTGGCCTCAACCCCGGTTTCTATATGCCGGGCGATGTCGCCGGGACCAGCGGCGCGGATGTGCAGCTTTCCGTCACCCCGCCGCCGCAGATGCCCTCCACCTTGGAAGCAGGCACGATCGACGGCTATTCGGTCGGCGAGCCTTGGAATCAGGCGGCGGTCACCAAGAAGATCGGCGTGCCGGTCATCACCGATCATGACATCGCCAATTTCAACCCGGAAAAGGTGCTGGGCCTGACCAAGGCTTTTGTCGATGCCAATCCCAAGACGGTGAAGGCGCTGGTCCGCGCGATCATCAAGGCGCAGATGTGGCTTGATGCGGACGGCGGCAAGAACCGCGCCGAAGCGGTGAAAATCCTGTCCCAGTCGAAATATGTCGGCGCGGATGAAAAGGTCATTGCCGCATCGATGACCGGGCAGTTCACCTTCGGCCCCGGCGACACCCGTCCGGCCCCTGATTTCAATATCTTCTTTGGCCATTATGCAGGCTATCCCTTTTATTCGGATGCCGTCTGGTATCTGACGCAGATGCGCCGCTGGGGCCAGATTGCCGAAGCCAAGCCGGATGCATGGTATCTGGAAACGGCCAAGGCGGTGTATCGCCCGGACCTGTATATGGCCGCCGCCAAGTCACTGGTCGATGAAGGCAAGGCACCGAAAGATGCCTTCCCCGAAACTGACGGTTTCCGGGCGGATCAGGGCAAGTTCATCGATGGCATCACTTATGATGGCAAGCAGCCCAACGCCTATCTCGCACGGTTTAGCATCGGGCTGAAGGGTGACCAGAAGGTCACTTCTACCGGCGTCAAATAAGGAAAAGCCCGATGTCTAAGGCCGCATTGAAACTCGTCGGATCGGAGCATGAAGTGACCCCCAACGCCACCAACACTCCCGCCGCCAGCCCCGAACAGGCAAGCCCTGCGACACGCGCCCCCTTGCGCTTGCCGCTATGGATTGCCCGATTGAAGCTGCCGTCGCCCGATAAGCTCTTTGCTGCCATCTGGCCGCCAGTGCTCGGCATGAGTGCCTTCCTCTTGCTCTGGGCGCTGGCGGCCCCTCGTATTGATACCTCGCTCGGCAGCCTGCCGGGGCCTTATGAGGTGCTGGATCAGTTCAAGGTGCTGCTGGCGGAACATGTCACGGCCCGTGCCGATGCGGCCGCCGTCATCGCGGCGGGTGGCATGTATTCCGGCTCGCCGACCTTTATCGACCAGATCTTCACCTCGCTTGAAACCGTGGCGATGGGCTTTATCCTCGCGAGCCTGGTTGCGGTGCCTTTGGGGTTGCTCGCCGGTCTGTCCAAGACCTTCAACGCCGCGATCAATCCGTTGGTGCAGGTGATGAAGCCGGTCAGCCCGCTTGCATGGTTGCCGATTGTGACGATGGTGGTGTCGGCATCGATCACCAGCACCGATCCGATGTTGGCCAAGAGCTTTGTCATCTCGGCAATCACCGTCATGCTGTGTTCGCTGTGGCCGACATTGATCAACACGGCGGTGGGCGTATCGAGCATCGACAAGGATTTGTTGAACGTCGGTCGTGTGTTGCGTCTGGGCTGGATGGCCAAGCTGACCAAGCTCGTCCTGCCGTCTGCCGTGCCGTATATTTTCACCGGCATGCGCCTGTCTTTGGGCGTGGGTTGGATGGTGCTGATTGCCGCCGAAATGCTGGCGCAGAACCCCGGCCTTGGCAAGTTCGTCTGGGATGAATTCCAGAATGGGTCGGAAAAGTCGCTCGCCCGCATCATGGTTGCCGTCATCGTCATCGGTCTCATTGGCTTTGCCCTCGACCGCATCATGGGTGCGATCCAGACCTTCGCCAGCCGCAACGCCGGGAGATAATCGCATGAATGCCCAGTCTCTTCCCTCGGCCCAGCCGATCCTTTCGCTGAAAAATGTGACCAAGGGCTATCCCGGCATGCCGGTCCTGAACGGGATCGACCTTGATGTCGCAGAAGGCGAATTCATTGCGATCCTCGGGTTTTCGGGGACGGGCAAAACCACGCTGATTTCGCTGATCGCCGGGCTTTCCAGCCCGGACAGCGGAGAGGTGACCATTCGCGGCAAGGCCGTGGACGGCCCGGGTCTGGAAACCAGCCTGGTGTTCCAAAGCTATTCTTTGTTCCCCTGGTTGACGGTGGAGGGCAATGTCGCGCTGGCGGTCGATGCCGTGCATCAGGGCAAGACCAAGCAGGAACGCGCTGCCTTGGTCCGCCGTACGGTCGAACTGGTCGGCCTTGGCCATGCGATGGATCGCAAGCCATCGGAATTGTCGGGCGGGATGCGCCAGCGCGTGTCGGTGGCCCGCGCCTTGGCGATGAAGCCGGAAATTCTGTTGCTGGATGAACCTTTGTCGGCGCTGGATGCGTTGACCCGAGCCAAGCTGCAAAATGAGATTGACCGCATCCGCGAACAGGAAAAGCGCACGATCATCCTCATCACCAATGATGTGGACGAGGCGTTGTTGCTGGCCGACCGGGTGGCCATTCTCGAACCGCAGCCATCGGGTAAAATCGGTCGTATTTTCGACGTTAACATTCCCCGCCCGCGCGAACGCACCGCGCTTAATCATGATGAGGCGTTCAAGGCGCTCCGCAGCAAGATCGCCAATTATCTGGATGATCTCAACACCGCCCGCAATAATGCCGGGACGGATGAATGCGCTTTGCCGCAGATCAGCCCGATCACGGCGATGGCCCCGCCCAAGGCCTATCTCGATGCCGCGAAATCGGGGTTGGAACGGCGCTATCTCGAATTCTTCAAGGTCAATAAGGTCTATCCGACGCCCAAGGGTCCATTGACCGTGGTCGAAGATTTCACCTTGTTGATGGACAAGGGCGATTTCGTGTCGCTGATCGGCCATTCGGGCTGTGGCAAGTCGACTGCGCTCACGATGGCGGCCGGGCTGAACAGCATTTCGGGCGGCGGGATCGTGCTCGATGGCCATGAAATCAGCGGGGCCGGGCCGGATAAGGGCGTGGTGTTCCAATCGCCCAGCCTGATGCCTTGGCTGACCGCGCGGCAAAATGTGCTGGCGGGCGTCAACCGCGTCTATCCCCATGCGACCCGCAAGGAACGGCTCGAAATCGTCGATTATTACCTCAACCGTGTGGGGCTGGGGGATAGCCTTGATCGGCTGGCGGCGGAAATGTCCAATGGCATGCGCCAGCGTGTCGGCATCGCCCGCGCCTTTGCGCTCTCGCCCAAATTGCTGCTGCTCGATGAACCATTCGGGATGCTCGATAGCCTGACCCGTTGGGATTTGCAGGATGTGCTGATGGAGGTGTGGGAACGCACCAAGGTCACCGCGATTTGCGTCACCCATGATGTCGATGAGGCGATCCTGCTCGCGGACCGGGTAGTGATGATGACCAATGGACCGAATGCGCGGATCGGCAAGATCCTGCATGTCGATCTACCCCGACCGCGTGACCGTAAGGCGTTGCTCGAACATCCAAAATTCTATGCGTATCGCGAGGAAGTGTTGCAGTTCCTCGCCGATTACGAACACGGCGCCCATGCCGAGGCTGCCTGAGAAACGCTTAAACGAGGATGCCCTGAAAGTGAAAATGACCATGAACAGGGAGAATGACATGACCAAGACCATGATGGCGACTGCTCTATTTGCGTCCACTGTTGCATTGGCTGCCCCCGCTTTGGCGGATGAGATCAAGATCAAGCCGCTGGTGGATATGCGCCTGCGCTATGAACAGGTCGATCAAGACGGTCTGGCACCCAAGGCCGAAGCCGTAACGGCGCGCGCCCGCATGGGCGCGGAAGCGGGCAACAGCCTGTTTTCAGTGCTGGTCGAGGCGGAAGGCACGCTCGCGCTGGATGAAAGCTATAATAGCGGCGTGAATGGCAAGACGGCTTATCCGTTGGTCGCCGACCCTGAAAATGTTGAACTCAATCGCGCGCAAATTCAGTTCAAGGGGCTGGCCAAGACGGTTGTGACCATGGGCCGTCAGCGCATCAATCTGGATGACCAACGCTTTGTCGGCGCGGTCGGTTGGCGCGATAATGAACAGACTTTCGATGCTGTGCGCGTCGAATATACCGGCGTGAAAAACCTGAAGGCGGATCTGACCTATAGCTGGTCGGCCCGCACCATTTGGGGCATGGACGGCGGCAACGTCTATGGCGCGGCGCGGCAACAGGCGATCGGCGGGGACAATGTCCTTGCCAATGTGACCTATAAGCATGCGCTCGGCACCGTCACCGGCTTTGCCTATCTCGTCGATCAGGATGAGGCGAAGGTGTCGGGCTTTCGCAATTCCAGCCAGACCTTTGGCGCACGTTATGCGGCGGCCTATCCGCTGACCAAGGCTGCGAAATTATCGGCGGTCGTCAGCTATGCCTATCAGCGCGATTACAAGGCCAATCCGAATGAATATGCGGCGGATTATTGGCTGGGCGAATTGGCTTTGGAGGCCAAGGGCTTCAAGCTGACCGGCGGTTATGAACTGCTGGGCTCGGGCAAGGGGGCAAGCGCGGGCCAGACCCTCGCCAGTTTCCAGACGCCGCTTGCGACGTTGCACAAGTTCAATGGCTGGGCGGACAAGTTCCTGACCACGCCCGCCAATGGCTTGCAGGATATGTATGCGACGCTTGGCTACACCCGTTTGAAGGTCGGGCCGTTCGATGCGATCACCGCCAGCGCGACCTATCATGATTATGACAGCGACCGGTTGAATGTAGATTATGGCAGCGAAGTCAATCTGTTGCTGACGGCCAAGCTCCGCAAATTTGCCTTTACCCTGAAATATGCAGACTACAACGCCAAGACTTTTGCGACCGATACCAGCAAGCTCTGGGCTTCGGTTGAATGGGCTTATTGAGGAAATAGATGATGTCCAACAAACCCCATCTCATCGTTATTGGCAACGGCATGGCCGGTTGCCGCGCGGTTGAGGAAATCCTTGCCCGTGATGGCGATACGTTCCGCATCTCGATCTTCGGCGCGGAACCGAGGGTTAATTATAATCGGATCATGCTGTCGCCGTTGCTGGCGGGGGAAAAGAGTTTCGAGGACATCATCATCAATGGCCATGATTGGTATCAGGATAACCAGATCGATCTGGTGTCGGGTGATCCGGTCGTGGCGGTTGATCGCGCGAACAAGACAATTACGGCCGCATCGGGCCGGGTCGAACATTATGACAAGCTCCTGATCGCGACCGGGTCCGATCCGTTCATCATTCCGGTGCCGGGGCATAAACTGCCAGGCGTGATCACGTTTCGCGATATGGACGATGTCGGCGCGATGTTGGAAGCGGCCAATCGCGGTGGCGATGCGGTGGTGATCGGCGGCGGTTTGCTGGGGCTGGAAGCCGCGCATGGCCTGAGCTTGCGTGGGATGAAGGTGACGGTCATCCATTTGATGCCGACCCTGATGGAACGCCAATTGGACGAGGCGGCGGGCTGGCTGCTCAAATCCGCGCTGGAAAGTCGGGGCCAGACGATCCTGACCGGGGCCGATACCGCCGAAATCTATGGCGATGGCAAGGTTGAAGGCGTGCGGTTGAAGGACGGTCGCGATATTCCGGCGACCATCGTCGTGATGGCGGTCGGCATTCGTCCGAATACCAAGCTGGCCAAGGAAACCGGCCTCGCGGTCGGGCGCGGGATTCAGGTCGATGACGACATGGTCACGTCCGATGCCGATATTCTCGCGGTCGGTGAATGCGTCGAGCATGATGGCAATGTCTATGGTCTGGTCGCGCCGTTGTGGGACATGTGCCGCAGCCTTGCCGCCGGTCTGGTCGCCGAACCCAATGGCTATCGCGGGTCGGTGACATCGACCAAGCTGAAGGTCGCGGGGCTGGATGTGTTTTCCGCCGGTGATTTTTCGGGCGGCGAGGGATGCGAGGACATCGTTCTGCGCGATGCGACCCGTGGCGTCTATAAGCGCGTGATCGTCAAGGATGACCGATTGGTCGGCGCGGTATTGTATGGCGATACGGCGGACGGCAATTGGTATTTCGATCTGCTGAAAAAAGAAGAGGATGTCTCTTCGATCCGCGATGCCCTGATCTTTGGTCAGGCGTTCGCCTCTGGCGGGGGCCTTTCCGCAAACCCTATTGAAGCCGTTGCGGGCATGGCAGACGATGCGGAAGTCTGCGGCTGCAACGGCGTGACCAAGGGGCAGGTCATGGCCTGCATCGGCGGCGGGGCGACCAGCCTTGATGCGGTGCGCGCGGGCTGCAAGGCGTCTGCCAGTTGCGGGAGCTGCACCGGACTGGTCGAAAACATCCTCGCCTTTGCGATGGGCGATGATTATGCGGGCGAGCGCGAAAACAAGCCGATGTGCAAATGCACCAGCTTTACCCATGAAGATGTCCGCAAGGCGATCATCGACAAGGAATTGAAGGTGATCCCGCAGGTGATGCAGGCGCTTTCATGGAGCACGCCGGACGGGTGTTCGTCCTGCCGCCCGGCGCTCAATTATTATCTGTTGTGTGCATGGCCGGGTGAGCATGAGGAAGACCCGCAGAGCCGGTTCGTCAATGAGCGCATGCATGCCAATATCCAAAAGGACGGCACTTATTCCGTCGTCCCGCGTATGTGGGGTGGGGTCACGACCCCGAACGAACTGCGCGCGATTGCCGATGCTGCTGATAAATATAATGCGCGGATGGTGAAGGTGACGGGCGGGCAGCGGCTCGATCTGTTCGGTATCAAGAAAGAGGATTTGCCGTCGATCTGGGCCGATCTGAACGCCGCCGGGATGGTATCGGGCCATGCCTATGGCAAGGCGTTGCGCACCGTCAAAACCTGTGTCGGGTCGGAATGGTGCCGGTTCGGGACGCAGGATTCGACCGGGCTGGGCATCAAGCTGGAACACATGACCTGGGGTTCATGGATGCCGCACAAGTTCAAGATCGCGGTATCGGGCTGCCCGCGCAATTGCGCCGAAGCGACGATCAAGGATTTTGGCGTGATCTGCGTCGATAGCGGTTATGAACTGTTGATCGGCGGCAATGGCGGCATTCATCTGCGCGGCACGGATTTATTGTGCAAGGTATCGACCGAGCAAGAGGCGATGGATTATTGCGCTGCCTTCATCCAGCTTTACCGCGAAGAAGCCCGCTATCTCGACCGCACCGCGCCTTGGGTCGAACGGGTCGGGCTTGATTATGTCAAGCAGCGGATCGTCGAAGACGCGACCGGGCGTGAGGCGCTGCGGAGCCGGTTTCTGTATGCCCAAAGCTTTTTGCAAATCGACCCATGGGCCGAACGCGCCGCGGGCAAGGAAGCGCATCTGCATCAGCATATTGCAGAAATCCGGCCCTTTGCCGTTGTGGGAGGACATTGATCATGAACGCCGAATGGCTCGATATTGGTCCGGTGGATCAGCTCCCCGCCTTGGGCGCGCGTACCTTGCCGGTGCAAGGGGGCGAGGAAATCGCGATTTTCCGCACCGCCAATGGCAGCGTCTATGCGCTCGTCAACAAATGCCCGCACAAACATGGCCCGCTGTCGCAGGGCATCGTCCATGACACGACCGTGACCTGCCCGCTGCATAATTGGCGGATTTCGCTGATTACGGGTGAGGCCTTGGGCGAGGATGAAGGGTGCGTGCCGGTCATCCCGGTCAAGATCGACGGGGGCCGTATTCTGATCGGTCGCGCGGCAGCGTTGGCGGGGGTGATGTGACCGAAACGCGGACCACTTGCGCTTATTGCGGTGTCGGTTGCGGCATCCGTGCCACGCCGACCGGTCCGCGTGCGGTCACCATCAAGGGCGACCCCGATCACCCGGCCAATTTCGGGCGGCTGTGTTCCAAGGGGACGCATCTCGGCGAAACCATCGGGTTGGAAGGGCGTTTGCTCTATCCCGAAATTGATCATGCGCGGGTCGATTGGGATACGGCGCTTGATCATGTTGCCCGCCGTTTTCAAGCGATCATCGCCGAACATGGGCCGGAAAGCGTGGCCTTTTATGTGTCGGGCCAGTTGCTGACCGAAGATTATTACGTCGCCAATAAGCTGATGAAGGGCTTTATCGGCACGGCCAATATCGACACCAATAGCCGCTTGTGCATGGCAAGCGCGGTCGCCGCGCATAATCGCGCCTTTGGCGAGGATGTGGTGCCATGTTCTTATGACGATCTGGAAGAAGCCGACCTGATTATCTTGGTCGGGTCGAACACCGCCTGGTGCCATCCGGTGATCTGGCAACGGATCGAGGCCGCGCGGGAACAGCGCGGGACCAAATTGGTCGTGATCGATCCGCGCCGCACCGAAACCGCCGAACGCGCCGACCTCCATCTCGCGATTGCGCCCGATGGCGATGTCGCGTTGTTCAATGCGTTATTGCTGCATTTGCGCGATCATGAGGGGCTGGATGCGGCGTTTTTGCAGGGCCGGGTCAACACGCCGGACGATTTCTGGGCACAATTGACCACCCAAGATTGCGGCGTTGATCAGGTCGCCCTCGATCAGTTTTTCGCACTGTTTGCCGCGCATCCGCGCACCGTGACCTTATTCAGCCAAGGGGCGAACCAGTCCACCTCTGGCACGGATAAGGGCAATGCGATCATCAATCTGCACCTTGCCACGGGCCGGATTGGCCAGCCCGGCATGGGACCGTTCAGCATCACCGGCCAGCCCAATGCGATGGGCGGGCGTGAAGTCGGTGGGCTTGCGTCCATGCTCGCGGTGCATATGGGGTTTAGCGCCGCCGAACAGGACCGCGCTCAGCGTTTCTGGCAGTCGCCCAATATATGTGCTGGCCCCGGCCTGAAAGCAGTCGAGATGTTCGATGCGGTGGCATCGGGCAAGATCAAGGCGATCTGGATCATGGCGACCAACCCGGCGGTCTCGATGCCCGATGCGGGCGATGTGCGCGCGGCCCTCGCCAATTGCCCGTTGGTCGTCGTGTCGGATTGCATTGCGGAAACGGACACCACCGCCTTTGCCCATGTGAAGCTGCCCGCTTTTGGCTGGGGGGAAAAAGACGGCACAGTCACCAATTCCGAACGCCGCATTTCGCGCCAGCGCGGTTTTCTTGAAGCGCCGGGTGAGGCCAAGCCCGATTGGTGGGCGCTGGCGGAAGTGGCCAAACGCATGGGCTGGGCCGATGCGTTCGATTATCCCAATGCCGCGCATATATTCCGGGAGTTTGCGGCGCAAACCGGCTTTGAAAATCAGGGCGCGCGGGTGTTGGATATTGGCGAATATGCCAATATTTCGGATGCGGATTATGAGGCGATGGCACCCTTTGTCTGGGGTGGAGCCTCGCCCTTTGCGGATCGCCCGTTCACGACAGCGAACGGCAAGGCCAATCTGGTGGTCGCCAATCCAACTATGCGCGATGTTGATCCGGCCTTTCCATTTCGCCTCAACACCGGGCGCTATCGTGACCAATGGCACACGATGACCCGCACCGGCCTGTCGCCGAAATTGTCGCAGCATCGCCGCGAGCCTTTGGTGGAGGTGCATCCGGATGACGCGCTGGCGTTGCAGGTGCAAGATGGTGGTTTGGCGCAGGTCGCGACCGCCAATGGCGCGAGCATCTTTCGCGTATCGGTGACGGATGGCCAGCGTAAGGGCGAATTGTTCGTGCCGATGCACTGGACCGATCAGCAATCTTCTGCCGGGCGCACCGGCCTGTTGCCGGGCAAGGACCGCGACCCTGTGTCGGGCCAGCCGGGGTTCAAGAATACGCCCGCGAAGATATCGCCGGTCACACCCGATTGGAGCGGATTTCTTGTTACCCAGACCCTACCAGATGCGATTGATTTGCTGTATCATGTGAAGGTCCGGACTCCGGCGGGCTGGTTGATCGAACTGGCGGGCATGGGCGATGCCGATGTGGCGCTGGCGCTACTGCCCCCCGGCGAACGGGCCGAAGTGGTCGATGCGCGGCGCGGCACGATCCGGGCGGCGGTTATTGGCGCCGAAAATTTGAGTAGGGGCCATTTGCACGCGGCGTTGTTCATCGCCCGCGATAATAGCCTGCCGCCGCGCGATTGGCTGGTGGCGCAATTGGCGATGAACGAGGCGTCGTCGATGGAATTGCTGGCCGGGCGTTCGGCCACGCCCGCCCCTGATCGCGGCGCGATTATTTGCGTGTGCTTCGATGTCGGGATGATGATGATCCTCGACGCGATTACCGCCCAGTCGCTGACCTCGGTTGAGGCGGTGGGCGCGGCGCTCAATGCAGGTACCAATTGCGGGTCATGCCGTCCTGCGATTGCCCGTCTGTTGTCGGAAAAGGAACTGATCCATGGCTGAGATGATTTCTCCGGGTGAAGTCTGGTTGGTGGGCGCAGGTCCGGGCGATCCCGATTTGCTGACGCGCAAGGCGGAAAAGCTGATCCTCGCCGCCGATATCGTATTTTACGATGCGCTGGTCGGGCCGGGGGTGTTGGATCTCATTCCAGCAGGCGTCGCCCGCGTCAATGTCGGCAAAAGATCGGGTCGGCATAGCAAGGACCAGCCGAGCATCAATGATTTGCTGGTCAAGGCGGCGTTGCGGGGCCAACGGGTGGTGCGGTTGAAGGGCGGCGATCCCTCGATTTTTGGGCGGTCGGCAGAGGAAATGGCCGAACTCGCCGCGCATGATATTCCGGTGTCGATCTGCCCCGGCATTACTGCCGCGAGTGCGGCGGCTGCCAGTGCGGGCGTGTCGCTGACATTGCGCGGCATGGCGCGCAAATTGACGTTCCTCACCGCCCATGCGCGGGCGGGCGAAGAATTGGAACTCGATTGGCAGGCCTTGGCCGATCCCGAAGCAACCCTTGCCATTTATATGGGCAAGGCCGTTTCGGGGAAAATTTCGCGCCAATTAATCGCGCATGGGCTGGCGAAAGATACGCCCGCGCTGGTCGTGGAAAATGCCAGCCTGCCGAACCAGCGGCTGGTCCGCACCCGGTTGGACCTGTTGGAACTGGCGGCGGCCCCGGTCATTACGGATGGCCCGGCCATTTTGCTGATCGGCGCGGCGATTGGCGCATGGCCGAGCTGTGTGTTACAAGGGGTTGCAGGCGAAGGCCGTAGCATTGTATCCGACCAGTCCCGGGTGGACTAGGAAAGAGATACATGACTGAAGAACCGATCCTGCTGAACGTCGATGATGGCATCGCGACGATGACGCTCAATCGCCCGGACGCGGGGAATGCGATCAACCTGCCGTTGGCCAAGGCCATGTTTCAGGCGGCGTTGAAGTGCGAGGCCGATCCGGCGATCCGCTGTGTCGTGCTGACGGCGAAGGGGCGGCTGTTTTGCGCCGGTGGCGATCTGGGGGATTTTGCGACGGCGGGCGAGAATATCGGCGTCTATCTGGCGGAACTCGCTGGCACGCTGCATATGGCGGTCGCGCGGTTGATGCGGATGCGAAAGCCGTTGCTGGTGCTGGTCAATGGCCCATCGGCGGGTGCGGGCCTTAGCCTTGCGCTGATGGGTGATATTGTTGTGGCCGGTCGTGCGGCGAATTTCTCGACGGCTTATGGTGGCGTTGGCCTCAGCCCGGATGGCGGCGCATCTTGGATGTTGCCGCGGCTTGGCGGCATGCGTCTGGCGCAGGAAATGATCATCGCCAACCGTCGTTTGTCGGCGGAAGAGGCAGAGACCCATGGCTTGATCACGGCGGTGGTCGATGATGCGGACCTGATGGCCGAAGGGCAAAAACGCGCCGCGCGTTTGAACGCCAGCGCGGTGGGTGCGATTGGCGCGGCGCGCGCGTTGTTGCTGGAAAGCATGGGCGGCGGGTTTGAAGCGCATCTCGACCTTGAACTGCGCTCGATCGCCGCACGTGGCACCAGCGCGGAATGCCGGGAAGGCGTTGCGGCCTTCCTTGAAAAGCGCAAGCCGGATTTCAAAAGCGTCGGCTGATAAAAAAGGGGCGATGCTGGATCACAGCATCGCCCCTTTATGCCTATTTTAGAATAATTTGCTAAGCGCGATTGATCCATAAGCGCGCGGGCCACGGCCTGCCTGTTCCGATGCGCCGCCGCTCAATTGCAGCGACACATTATGGGCGATGGATGTGCTGGCGAAAATGCCCGCAAAGCCCTTTTTATAGCTCGGGTCGCCTTGCAATCCGGCTTCCAAGCCAAGGCGCAGATCGCGTTGACCGATGCGATGGCCAAGCTGTAATTTCGCCTGATAGGTGTCGTCAAACGCGCCATAGCTGCCATACCAGCCCAGCCGCCATTTGGGGCCGTCCAGCGCACCATCGCTTTGCAGGCCGAGATCCCAATTCGATCCGCGAAGATCGTTGCCGGGATCGTTGGGCGACAGGCTGGTGTCCGAAAAATGTGGCCCTGCCGATACATTCGCCCAGCCCCAATCACCGGAGAATTGATAGACAAGGGCGGCATCAGCGCCGACATATTTGCCGATGATCTGTTGGCCGTTGGTTGTATATTTATACCGACCTGCGGCGGTCCCCGCCCGGATGGCGAGGCCATGGCCAAGCGATGCGCCCGGCAAAGACACCACCCCACCTGCATAGCCCGACTGGCTTTCCGCGATCGTGCCGCCCGCATAGATGACGCCGCGCAATTCTTCTGCCGAGGCGCTGGTCGCACCGCAGGTCGCCATAAGGGCGGTGGTCAGCAGTGTGATGGTCTTCATGCTAAAGCTCCTGCGGTACGCATCCATTTGGGTTCGCGGTGAAATTTGGTGATTGCTTGCGGATTTTCGTGCAGCAGGGCGAGGCAGACGCGCCCGCCGCCGACCGAATATTCGCGATAGCCCTGCAATTGCAGCCCTTCTTCGCTACGGCCATTCACGCGCAGGCGATAGCTTGCGGCCTGTGGCAAGGGTTCAAAGGACAGCAGACGGAAATTCTCGCCTTCTTGGCGGACGAGACAGCGCATGTGGCCGTTTTCACTGCGAATATGCCCGACATGCCATTCCGATGCGTCGGCTTCGCCGCTATGGTTCCACAGATGCGACAGGCGGAAGCGCTTGACCTCGGACCAGCTATTGACGTCCCATTGCAGGGTGTTGCCATAAAGGCAGCTATTAAGCGGGTCGGCATCGCTGTCATTCAGCCATTCAAAGCTTAAACCCAAAACGACTTCCTTGCCATCCGCCGTGACCTCTGTCCGCTGGACGCGGCCACGGAACGGGACTGTGCCGATGGGTAGGGTCAATTGGCCTTGCAGCACCGGACCCAAGGCGGCATGGCGCGCAGTCCGCAGGCTCATCCCGCGCGATGACACATCATAAGCAATGGCCATGGAGGCTGGCACATCATCGCTGTCGCCCGCGCGGATTTGCGCCATCATCGGTAGCGGGAAGCGGTGTTCGGTCCGTTTTTGTTTTCGGCGACCACCGGCAAAGGACAGCGCCTTCACCGCAATCACGCCATTGACCACCAGCCAGACGAGGTTCGAGATGAACGCGCCTTGCGGCAAATGATGGTGGGTCAGATAGATCATGGTGCCAGCGACGATTGAACCGATCACACCCATCGCCACCATGATCTGGGGCCACAGCCGCAACCAGAGGCTGCCCTGCATATCCAACCCCTTGGGCGTGACGGAAAAGCGCCATTTGATCGGGATGACAAGCGCCAGCGTCGCCTTCATAAAGGTGAAGAAGCGGAAGAAATTATATTCTTCGGTCCAGATTGTCTTGGCATAGCCACGGCTGAACAGTTCGTTGACGATCACGCCCGCCGTGAACCAACCGAGAAAGATGCCGATGAATGGCCAGCCCGCCCAGATGATGGGCATTGATCCGGTCAGGATCACGACCATCGGCAGGAAATAGACGATCGCCTTTTGCCAGCCTTCGAAATAGGTGATGGTCGACATGAAATACGCAAGGCGTTGCGCGAGGGTGAGGTCGCCGCGAAAGAGAATCCCCTCCTTCAACCAGACCTGCATCGCGCCCCGGCCCCAACGTAGCCGCTGGGTGTCATATTGATCGAGGGTCGCAGGCGACAGGCCGAAGGCGAGGGCTTCGCTGTGATAGACCGAGTTCCAGCCGCGCTTGTGAATGCGTAATGAGGTGTGCATGTCCTCGGTGATCGTGCCGGTGGCGACACCGCCGATATCTTCCAGCGTGGATTTACGCATCACGGCGCAACTGCCGCAGAAAAAGCCTGCGTTCCAACGGTCCTTACCCGGCTGGATCACGCGATAGAACAGGGTCTGTTCGTGCCATGCTTCTGACCGGCCCCCACTGAGTGGT
>DITW01000039.1:0-177 GCA_002422945.1 Sphingomonadales bacterium UBA6174
TGGGCACGAAATAATACATCATGCCAAGGAAACCAGCCGTCAGGAAGAAACCGACCGCATTATGACCATACCACCATTGGGTGAGGGCGCTCTGCACGCCTGCGAACAGGCTATATGATTTCGAGCTGTAGAGCGAAATCGGCATCGACAGATTGTTCACCAGATGCAGCATCGCCA
>DITW01000039.1:223-2938 GCA_002422945.1 Sphingomonadales bacterium UBA6174
ATTCAGGCTCGGCATATTCCTTGCCCTGGGTAATGCCTAAAACATAGCCAGTCGCCGCCAGCAGGATGAAGAACTGATAGCCCCAAAATACAAACCGCGCGAGCGACGGAAACGCCAGACGGGTACGGCAGGTGCGCTGCACGATGTAAAAGCTCGTGGTAATGAGCGCCGTGCCGCCAAATGCGAAAATCACCGCCGACGTATGCAATGGCCGCAAACGGCCAAAGGTCGTATATTCGAGGTTGAGGTTCAAGACAGGGAAGGCCAGCTGCGATGCGATGAACAGACCGACAAGAAAGCCGACACAGCCCCAAAAAACGGTCAGAATGACCCCCCAGCGGATCAGATCGTCATCGTAACGACTTTCATCGGCAGGTGCTTTGATCCACCCGTTCAGCACAGCGAGATAATCGGTCTTGGCCATGCCGACCCACATCACCAGCAAGGCGGTGATGCCAATAATGGCCATGTGCACGGCATAAGCGGGTTCGGTTGTCTGTATGAATGCGACAAGCGCAAGAAGCGCAACGCCGAACCAGGCGCCGGACCTTAATAATAACGATTCCATGTTTTCCCCCGAACAAATTCGCATTTAGCGTCGGTTGCCCGCTTGCCCTGCGCTTCCTGTCCGGTGGCTGCATTGACCTAGGTCAACACGCACTGGCTAGATTTTGCAGCCGCTCACGATCTTTGATGATGACGCTGCGGCGATCGGGCAAATCGATCATGCCGCTGCTTTTCAATTTGGTTAGTTGGCGGCTCACTGTTTCAATAGTGAGGCCCAGCACATCGCCCATTTGTTGGCGATCGACCGGCAGTTCGAACCGGCTGATAACATTATCGGATTGCTGGCATCCGGTATCGTTTAACCGGTCGCCCAATTCGAGCAGGAAAGTCGCGATTTTTTCGCTTGCCGTCTTGCGGCCCAGCATCAGCATCCAACCGCGCGCGCGGTCGAGTTCGCTCAGTGTGCGTTGCAGCAATTTATGCTCAAGATCGGGGTGCAGGCGCGCGAATTCATCAAAAGATTTACGCGGAAAGACGCAGACCTCGGCATCGGTCAGCGCGGTCACGCTGTGCTCGCTCTGCTGACCGAACGGACGGCCAATAAAGTCGGAAGGGAATACGACGCCCACGATCTGTTCGCGGCCATCGGGCATGGAAATGCCAAGCTTCAACACGCCCTTGATGACATTCGCCACCAACAAGGCCTCATCGCCTTCCCATACGAGCGTTTGACCGCGCGACACCTGCTGTTTGCGCCCCAATTGGGAAAGCACATCCAGTTCGGCAGCTGTCAGCCCGGCGCAAATCGCCCTATTCCGGACGACACATTGCTCGCAATTATTCATATGTTACGCGCTATACCTTGATGCAATCGGATGCAACTCTACTTTTGATTATTAAATGGCAATTATGATTGCATGAATTGCAGCTAGGATATTGTTACAATTTGGCGTCAAGGCGATGAGAATGAAAAAGGGTCGGGCCACCTTGACGGTGGACCGACCCCTTATGCCTTTACGGCGTATTTCCATTATCAGTTGGCCTGAATGGCCGCGTCGATAATATTAGTTCCAGATTGCCATTTCGGTTTCGAGATTGGCGCGAATGGCTTCGAAGAACTGCTCGGTCGTCATCCAGGGCTGGTCCGGCCCGATCAGGAGCGCGAGATCCTTGGTCATCGCGCCGCTTTCGACGGTGGCGATGCAGACGCGTTCAAGCGTTTCGGCAAAGCGCGTCACTTCCGGCGTTTCGTCGAAGATACCGCGATATTTCAGACCGCCGGTCCATGCAAAGATCGACGCAATCGGGTTGGTCGATGTCTGCTTGCCCTGCTGGTGCATGCGATAATGGCGGGTGACAGTGCCGTGCGCAGCTTCCGCTTCGATCGTCTTGCCGTCCGGCGTCATCAGCACCGAGGTCATCAGNNCCTGCTGGTGCTGGCGGTAGTGCCGCGTTACGGTGCCGTGGGCGGCTTCGGCTTCGATCGTCTTGCCATCGGGGGTCATCAGTACCGAGGTCATCAGGCCAAGGCTGCCAAAGCCCTGCGCGACCTGATCCGACTGCACGTCGCCATCATAGTTCTTGCACGCCCAAACGAACTTGCCCGACCATTTGAGGGCGCTGGCGACCATGTCATCGATCAGACGATGTTCATAGGTGATGCCAGCGGCAGCGAATTTTTCCTTGAATTCGGACTGATAGATTTCTTCGAACAGATCCTTGAAGCGGCCATCATAGGCCTTCAAAATCGTGTTCTTGGTCGACAGATACACCGGCCAGCCACGGGCGAGGCCATAGTTCAGCGATGCGCGGGCAAAATCGCGGATCGAATCATCCAGATTGTACATGCCCATGGCGACACCGGCGGAGGGGTAATTGAACACCTCTTCCTCGATCCGTTCGCCATTTTCGCCTTCCCACACCATCTTCAGCTTGCCGGCGCTCGGCACGAGGAAGTCGGTGGCGCGATATTGATCGCCGAACGCATGACGGCCCACGACAATCGGGTCGGTCCAGCCCGGAATCAGGCGCGGGACATTCTTGATGACAATCGGTTCGCGGAACACCACGCCGCCAAGAATGTTGCGGATCGTGCCGTTCGGCGACTTCCACATCTTCTTGAGGCCGAACTCCTCCACGCGGGCCTCGTCGGGCGCGATGGTGGCGCACTTGACCCCGACGCCGTACTTCTGGATCGCGTGCGCGGAG
>DITW01000082.1:0-15746 GCA_002422945.1 Sphingomonadales bacterium UBA6174
AGAACAGGATGTCGAAGCCGGAAATTAGCACGTCATTCGGGTAATGGCGCTGGACCATCGCCTCATTTTCCGGCCAGCCCAACGTGCCGAACGGCCACAGCGCGGACGAAAACCACGTATCGAGCACATCGGTGTCGCGGGTGAGCTTTACGCCTGCCCCTGCCTGCGCCTGTGCATCGGCCTCATCATCGGCGACATAGACATTGCCGTCTTCATCATACCAAGCGGGGATTTGATGACCCCACCACAATTGGCGCGACACGCACCACGGCTGGATGTTTTCCATCCAGTTGAAATAGGTTTTTTCCCATGTCTTCGGGACGATCTTGATCGCGCCCGAACGCACGGCTTCAATCGCGGGCTTGGCGAGCGTTGCGGCATCGACATACCATTGGTCGGTCAGCCAAGGCTCGATCACCACGCCGGAACGGTCGCCATAAGGGGTCTGGATGACGCGATCTTCGATCTTGTCCAACAGGCCGAGCGCGTCGATCTGTTCGACCACCAGCTTGCGGGCTTGAAAGCGTTCCATGCCGAGGAATGCTGCCGGGATCAGGCCATCTGCGGTCTGGATCACATTGGCATCGGCATCGAGCATGTTGAGCATGTCGGCAGGTTTGAACCCGGCGCGTTTGCCCACTTCAAAATCGTTGAAATCATGGCCCGGCGTGATCTTTACCGCGCCCGAACCCAATTCGGGATCGGCATGTTCATCGGCGACAATCGGGATCAACCGGCCCGTGATCGGTAGCCTGACCATCGTCCCGATCAACGCCTGATAGCGTTCATCTTCCGGGTTCACGGCGACGGCCATATCGGCGAGCATGGTTTCGGGACGGGTGGTCGCGACCGCGATATGGCCCGAGCCATCGGCCAGCGGATAGCGGAAGTGCCAGAACTTGCCGTTCACTTCCTTGGTTTCGACCTCCAGATCGGAAATCGCAGTTTTCAGACCCGGGTCCCAATTCACCAGACGCTTGTCGCGATACAACAGGCCCTGTTTGTAGAGTTCGACGAACACCTTCAACACGGCCTTGGAAAAGCCCTCATCCATCGTGAAGCGTTCGTTCGCCCAATCGCAGCTGGCGCCGAGACGGCGAAGCTGGCCGGTGATCTGTCCGCCGGATTCGGCCTTCCATTCCCAGACCTTGGCAATGAAATCATCGCGCGAATAATCGGTGCGCTTTTCCCCGCGCGCGTTCATCTGGCGTTCGACCACCATCTGCGTCGCGATGCCCGCGTGATCGGTGCCTGCGACCCACAACGCATCCTTGCCCTGCAAGCGGGCGTGGCGGATCAAGATGTCCTGCAACGTATTATCGAGCGCATGGCCGATGTGCAGGCTGCCGGTCACATTGGGCGGCGGCATGACGATGGTATAAGGCGTCGCATCCGGGCGCGACGGGCGGAATGCGCCCGTGCTTTCCCAATGCTGATACCAGCGGGCTTCAATGGCGGCGGGGTCGAAGGTTTTGGACAATTCGGTCATGGGAAAATGCCCTATAATGTTTCCGTGTGAAATGGAACATTTCACGGCTCGGAAATTGTCGGTCGGTGTGGGAGCAGCAACAAAGAAAAGCCCCACCGAAGCAGGGCTGATCTATTGAGTGACTACGTTATGAAGATCGACTTGTTATCGCCGAAAATTCCACAACGGCCCCGGATGGGGTCTTAGACGCGGATCATCAAGAGGGCCGCAAACAGCAATCACTTATATGATTGTAGGTGTTTTTTTCAAGAGATTCAGCCCCGCGCTTTTAATGCTGCCTGTGCAGCCGCCAGTCGTGCGATCGGCACACGGTAAGGCGAGGCCGAGACATAATCGAGGCCGACGCTTTCGCAGAACGCGATGCTCGCCGGGTCGCCGCCATGTTCGCCGCAGATGCCGAGCTTGATATTCGGTCGGGTCTTGCGGCCTCTTTCGGCTGCGATTTGCACCAGTTCGCCCACGCCTTCGATGTCGAGGCTGACGAACGGATCGCGGGCGTAGATGCCCTTATCGACATAGGTGGTGAGGAAGCGGCTGGCATCGTCGCGGCTGACGCCCAAGGTCGTTTGCGTCAGATCATTGGTGCCGAATGAGAAGAATTCGCCGACTTCGGCGATTTCCCCGGCTTTGAGCGCCGCGCGCGGCAGTTCGATCATCGTGCCGACATGATATTCGACGCTTGCGCCCTGTTCCTTGAACACGGCCTGCGCGGTGCGGTCGACCACTTCCTTCATCAATTCCAGTTCGCGCCGGGTGGCGACGAGCGGGATCATGATTTCGGGGAAGGGGGCGGCACCCGTCACGCGACCTACTTCCAAGGCCGCCTCGAAAATAGCTCGGGCCTGCATTTCATAGATTTCGGGATAGGTCACGCCCAGACGGCAGCCACGATGGCCGAGCATCGGGTTGAATTCGTGCAATTCATTGGCGCGATGCTTCAGCGTTTCGATGCCTACGCCTGCCGCCTCGGCGACGCTGGCAAAATCATCTTCCGCGTGCGGCAGAAATTCATGCAGCGGCGGATCGAGCAGGCGGATCGTGACCGGCAGGCCCGCCATGACTTCGAAGATGCTGACGAAATCGCCGCGCTGTTCGGGCAGCAATTTATCGAGCGCTGCGCGGCGGCCTGCCTCATTTTCGGCGAGGATCATCTGGCGAACCCAGGTGATGCGCTTGTCATCGAAGAACATATGTTCGGTCCGGCACAGGCCGACACCCTCTGCGCCGAATTCGCGCGCGACCTGACAGTCATGCGGGGTTTCGGCATTGGCGCGGACCCGCATCCGGCGGACCTTATCGGCCCAGACCATCAATGTGCCGAAATCGCCTGCCAGTTCCGGTTGCACGGTCGGGACGGACCCGGCCATCACTTCGCCGGTCGAGCCATCCAGCGTGATGAGATCGCCTTCGCGGATTTCGCGACCCGCCACGCGGCAGACCTTGGCTGCTGCGTCAATCGCGAGCGCGCCTGCGCCCGAGACGCACGGGCGGCCCATGCCACGGGCGACGACCGCCGCATGGCTGGTCATGCCGCCGCGCGCGGTCAGAATGCCCTTGGCCGCGTGCATACCGTGAATGTCTTCCGGGCTGGTTTCTACGCGCACGAGGATCACGCTTTCGCCCATTTCTGCGCGCTTTTCTGCGACATCCGAATCGAACACCGCAATGCCGGAGGCTGCGCCCGGCGAGGCGGGCAGGCCCTTGGTCAGCACATCGCGATGCGCGTCCGGATCGAGCGTCGGGTGGAGTAATTGATCGAGCGCAGACGGATCGACGCGGGCGACGGCCTCTTCCTGTGTGATCAGGCCTTCATTCGCCATATCGACCGCGATCTTAAGCGCGGCCTTGGCGGTGCGCTTGCCGGTGCGGGTCTGGAGCATCCAGAGCTTGCCGCGTTCGACGGTGAATTCAATATCCTGCATGTCGCGATAATGGCGTTCCAGCAGGTCGAACACAGCGGCCAGTTCGCCATAGACCACGGGCATGGCCTCTTCCATCGACAGCGGCTTGGCATGGGCGGTTTCGCGCGCGGCCTTGGTCAGATATTGCGGCGTGCGGATGCCGGCCACGACATCTTCGCCCTGCGCGTTGATCAGGAATTCGCCATAATAGGCATTTTCGCCAGTGGCCGGATCGCGGGTGAAGGCGACGCCGGTCGCGGACGTATCGCCCATATTGCCGAATACCATCGCCTGCACATTGACGGCGGTGCCCCAATCGCCGGGGATGTTGTTCAACCGGCGATAGACCTTGGCGCGTTCGGCCTGCCATGAGCCGAACACCGCGCCGACCGCGCCCCAGAGTTGATCATGCACATCCTGCGGGAAGGGCTTGCCCCATTCCTCCAATACCAGTTCATGATATTTCGCGACCAATGCCTTCCAGTCATTGGCGGTCATTTCGGTATCGAGGTGGAAACCGCGATCTTCCTTCGCGATTTCGAGCGCCTCTTCAAAGGCACCGTGATCGAGGCAGAGCACCACGTCCGAATACATCTGGATGAAGCGGCGATAGCTGTCCCATGCGAAGCGTTCATCGCCAGAGGTGGCGGCCAATGCCTCCACGGTCTGGTCGTTCAAGCCGAGGTTCAGCACCGTATCCATCATCCCCGGCATCGAGACGCGCGCGCCGGAGCGGACCGAGACGAGCAGCGGGCCGTTGCCGGTCGGGATCGCATCGCCGAATTTCTTGTCGGTGACGGTTTCGATATGAGCGATGCCGTTGGCGACCTCGGCAAACAGTTCCTCAGGGAATTTTTCGCCTTCGTCATAATAACGCGCGCACATGGTCGTCGCGATGGTGAAGCCGGGGGGGACGGGCAGGCCGATGGAGGCCATGCCATCCAGATTCGCACCCTTGCCGCCCAACAGCGTCTTGTCGCCCGCCGCGCCATCATTGACGCCACCACCAAAGCGATACACGTAACGGGTCATTGGCTCTTACCCCTCGATCTTGCTGAAATCTGCGACATTATGCACGGCGTCGCGGAACCGGACCAGTAGGTTCAGGCGGAATGCGCGTTTGTCCGCATCCGGATCGTTGACCATGACGGCATCGAAAAAGCTGTCGATCGGCGCGCGCAAGGATGCGAGCGCGGTCATCGCGGCTTCGAATTGTTCGGCCTCAACCGCGCTTCGCGCCTGTGGTTCGGCGCTATTCAGGGCATCGAGCAGGGCGCTATCCGCCGGGTCGAGCGCGGGCTGGCTGGCCGGGGCGTTGGGCACATCTTCCTTTTTCAGGATATTGGCCGCGCGCTTGTAACCGGCGAGCAGGTTTGCGCCATCATCGGTCGCGACGAACGCCTGCAACGCATGGACGCGGGCGAGCAGGCGGACGAGATCGTCCTCACCGCCCAAGGCCGCGACGGCGTCGATCAAATCGTGGCGGACGCCCGCTTCTTTCTGCTGGACCTTGAGACGGTCCACCATGAAATCGAGCACACCATTTTGACCTGCGTTGATGTCGTTCAACGGGAAACGAAGCCCGTTGGTTTCGATCAGGCTGATCACGCCAAGGGCCGAGCGACGCAGCGCGAACGGGTCTTTCGAGCCGGTCGGCTTTTCATCGATGCGGAAGAATTCATTGAGGCTGTCGAGCTTATCCGCCAGCGATACCGCGACCGTGATCGGGGCGGTTGGCACGTCATCGCCTTGGCCGACCGGCTTGTAATGATCGCGCACGGCATTCGCGACTTCCGGCTTTTCGCCTTGGGCGGCGGCATAATAGCCGCCCATCACGCCCTGCAATTCGGGAAATTCGCCGACCATGCCGGTGACGAGATCTGCCTTCGCCAGACGCGCCGCGCGTTCGGCGTCGTCGGGGTTCGCACCCTTGACGATGTCCTGTTCGACCAGCCAGCGGGCGAGCTTGGCGACCCGGTCCACCTTGTCGGCGACGGTGCCGAGCTTGTCATGGAACACGATGTCGGCCAGTTTTTTCGCCTGTGCATCAAGCGCGATCTTCAGATCCTGCTCGTAGAAGAATTTCGCGTCCGACAGCCTTGCCGCCAGCACCTTTTGATTGCCCGCGACAATTGCCGCACCGCCATCCGATGCGTTGATATTGGCGGTGCAGACAAAGGCGTTCGCAAGCTTGCCCTGAGCATCGCGGCAGATGAAATATTTCTGGTTGATACGGGCGGTGAGCTGGATCACTTCCTCCGGCACCTGCAAGAAGCTCTCATCGAAGCGACCGAGCATCGGCACCGGCCATTCGGTCAATCCGGCATTTTCGGCAACCAGACCTTCGTCCTCGACCAGCACAAGCCCCGCCGCAGCGGCAGCCTTGGCGGCACCATCGCGGATGATCTGCTGACGGGCTGAAGGTTCGAGAATGACATGATCGGCGCGCAGCTTCATCGCATAATCCGCCGCATTGCCGATTGTGACCGTGCCGGACGCATGGAAGCGATGGCCGACGGTCGTGTAGCCGGAATGGATGCCGTCGATTTCCAACGGGACGAGATCATCCCCCAACAAAGCGATGATGCCCTGCAACGGGCGGACCCAGCGCAGGGATTCGGTCGAGGCACTTGGCCCGCCCCAGCGCATCGATTTGGGCCATGGGAAGGCGCGGATGATGGCGGGTATGGCCTCTGCCAGCACATCCGCCGTGTTGCGGCCCGGCTTGTCGAACACTGCGAACAAGACGAGATTGCCCTTGCCGTCGTCGCGTGTCTCCAATTGATCGCGGGTGAGGCCGGTGGAGCGCAGGAAACCGGCCAGCGCCTGTTCCGGCGCATCGGCACGCGGGCCTTTGCGTTCTTCGCGTACGGCCTCGGTTTCAAGCGGCAGGTTGCGGGCGATGAGGGCGAGGCGGCGCGGGGTCGCGTAGCTCTCGATGCTCGCGGCCTTCAGCCCCGATTTTGCGATTTCATCGGCGAACAGCCGCGCGAGATCGGCTGCGGCCTTGGCCTGCATCCGGGCGGGGATTTCTTCCGAGAGAAGTTCAAGCAGGAAGTCGGTCATGATCAGGCCTCCCACCCGTTATGCGCCATCCAGGCGGCACAGGCCCCCTTGGTCAATTCGCGCACGCGGCCAATATAGGCCTGACGTTCCGCGACCGAGATCACGCCGCGCGCTTGCAGCGTGTTGAAGATGTGGCTCGCCTTGATCGCCTGATCATAGGCAGGCAGCGGCAGGGGCTTGTCGCGATCGAGCAGGGCCTTGCATTCTTCGGCGGCCATGTTGAATGCCTTGAACAGGGTATCGGTGTTTGCGGCCTCGAAATGATATGCGCTGAACTGGCGCTCATTTTCGAGGAAGACATCGCCATAGCTTACACCATGATCGTTGAAGGCGAGGTCGTACACATTGTCCACGCCCTGAATATACATGGCGAGCCGTTCCAGCCCATAAGTGATTTCGCCCGCGACCGGTTTGCAATCAAAGCCGCCGACCTGTTGGAAATAGGTGAACTGGGTCACTTCCATGCCGTCGCACCAGACTTCCCAGCCAAGGCCCCATGCGCCCAAGGTCGGGCTTTCCCAATCGTCTTCGACAAAGCGAATGTCATGCAGCATCGGATCGATGCCGATGGCCTTCAGCGAGCCGAGATAGAGTTGCTGAATATCGCCGGGGGAAGGCTTCAAGATCACCTGATATTGGTAATAATGGCCGAGCCGGTTCGGATTTTCGCCATAGCGGCCATCGGTCGGGCGGCGGCTGGGCTGCACATAAGCGGCGTTCCAATGGCCGGGGCCAAGTGCGCGCAACGTGGTGGCCGGGTGGAACGTGCCTGCGCCCATTTCCATGTCATAGGGTTGCAGGATGACGCAGCCCTGTTTGCTCCAATAATCATGGAGGGTGAGGATCAGATTTTGGAAACTGAGCGGCGTACCGGTGTCCACGATGAACCCTTCGCAATGACGGAAATTATTTGGCTATGCCTTTGGCGGATGGGGTGCGCAGGGTCAAGTCGGCATCGGGTGCAAATGGCCATTGCGGCGGCGGTGCTTTGCGCCGTAAGCATGGGCGCATGAAATGGAAAACCTTGTTGAGCGTCGCCCTGCTGGCCATCATTCCGGCGAGCGCTGTCGTATTTGCCGATAATGTCGCGAATGGTGTGGCGACCAAGTCGCAAGTTCCGACGCGGGCCAAGCCGACATCACGGTCGAATGGCAATGCGATATTGCGGCTGGAACGTGCAAGGCCGGGTTTGTGGCTGTTGTCCGATCAGGATACGAAAATCTGGCTGTTTGGCACGGTTCATGTGCTGCCGGCACATACCCAATGGCGCAGCCGGGTGCTGGATCAGGCGATGGCGGAGTCGCAGGAGCTGGTGCTGGAAATCGCCCCTGACAAGATGAAGGACGGCAGCGCCGGGCTGGCGATGTTGCAATTGGGGGTGAGTGACGGCCTGCCGCCGATCCGCGCGCGGGTGCCAGCGGACAAGCAGCGGGTGCTTGTCGGCATGATCGACAAGAGCAAGCTACCCGAGGCGTTGTTCGACCGGCTGGAAAGCTGGGCTGCGGGCTTTACATTGGTGGGGGTGCAGTTTGCCCAGCTTGGCTTGGAGACGGGCAGCGGGGTTGAGGATGCGTTGACGACGCGGTTCCAGCAGGCAGGTAAGCCGATTGTCGGGCTGGAAACGCCGATCGAGCAATTGGGCTATTTCGATGGGTTGAGCGAGGATAGCCAGCGGGCGTTCCTCGCGTCCATGCTGGAAGACCCGACGGAATTACGCGGGGAATTCGATGCGATGCTGGCCGCATGGGCGCGGGGTGATGAACGCGCGATTGTCGCGAGCTTCGACGAAGAGGCCAATCTGACAGATGAATTGCGCACGGTACTGCTGAACAAGCGCAATGCGCGTTGGGCGGACTGGCTGGCCAAAAGGCTTGAGAAGCCCGGGACTGTCATGGTCGCGGTGGGGGCGGGCCATTTGGCCGGGCCGGAATCGGTGCAGGCGATGTTGCAGCAGCGCGGGTTGGCGACCAAGCGGATGCAGTAATGAATATACGCCCTCAAGCGCCGGGCGGCGACAGCCCTATCCCCTTGGCGTCGCCTTGGCTTTCCTCGCAATAAGCTCGGCCGCGCGTTCGCGCTTGCGGCGCTAAGCGCCGTTGGTGGCAATTTCCAAGCGCCATGACGCTCCCCCCCTCTCGTCATGCTGAACTTGTTTCAGCATCTACTCCACGCGCCATGACAGATGCTGAAACAAGTTCAGCATGACGAATATGGAGAGAGGGAGGGGGCCTCCCTCTCTCTCCTAATCAATCGAAATCATACGCCCGTTCGCCATGGCTGTGGAGGTCGAGGCCGTCATATTCGGCCTCTTGATCCACCCGCATGTCGATGAACAGCGATACGACCCATGCGATAGCGGCGCTCATGACCGCAGACCAGAGCGCGACGATGGCGACTGCGATGAACTGCGCGATGAATTGCGAGCCCATAGTGATCTGCCCTTCAAAGCCCGGACCGCCAAAGGCCGGGAAGGCGAAGACCGCGAGCAAGAGCGAGCCCAACATACCGCCGACGCCGTGCACGGCAAAGACGTCGAGCGAATCATCGACGCGGAAGTGGTGCTTGACGAGCTGCACGCAATAAAAGCACAACAAGCTGCCAATCGCGCCCAAGGCAATGGCACCCATTGGGCCGACATAGCCAGCCGCGGGCGTAATCGTCGCAAGGCCCGCCACCGCGCCGGTGACGATGCCGATGCTGGTCGCCTTACCGATTTTCACGCGTTCAATCGCGATCCAGACAAGTGCGGCCATGCTGGCGGCGAGATGGGTGTTGAGGATCGCGGTGGCGGCGCTGTCGCTCGCGCCCAGCGCCGAGCCGCCATTGAAGCCGAACCAGCCGAACCACAACATGCCCGCGCCGACCATTGTCAGGGCGGGGCTATGCGGCGGGATGATGTGATTATGCTTAAATCCGTGGCGCGGGCCGATCAGCAAGGCCGTGACCAACGCCGACACGCCTGCGGTGGTGTGGACGACGATACCGCCTGCAAAATCGAGCGCTCCGAGATTGGCGAGCCAACCGCCGCCCCAGACCCATTTGCACACGGGGATATACACAAGCATCATCCACAAGGTTGAAAAGGCCATGACCCAGCCAAAGCGCACGCGTTCGACAAATGCGCCGATGAACAGGGCCGGGGTGATGATCGCGAAGGTCATCTGGAACAGGACATAGACGCTTTCGGGGACGGTTGTGCCGGTCCGAATTTCCGTCAGATTTTCGAGGAAGGCGTTGGAAAGGCCGCCAATAAAGGGCGACCCATCGGCAAAGGCGAGGCTGTAGCCGCACACCGCCCAGATCAACGAGGCTGCGCAGCAAATGGCGAAGCACTGGACAATGATCGACAGGAAATTGCGCGCGCGCACCAGGCCGCCGTAAAAGAGCGCAAGGCCGGGGAGCGTCATGAACAGCACCAAGGCGCTGGCGGTCAGTAGCCATGCGGTGTCGCCGCTATTGACCGGGGAGGGCAGGGGAGCACTGGCTTGCGCCTGCGCCTGCGCCTGCGCCTGCGCCTGCGCCTGCGCCTGCGCCTGCGCTAGGGCTGGTAGGGCGATGGGCAGAAGCCCGGCGATATTCCGTACAGATTTGACCATCGATGTTGCTCCCCTCGCCCGCCGGATTCCTTAAGGTCGGTTGGCCGCCTTTACTGGCAAAGCCGGGGAGATGGCAATCGCTTGTTTAAAGGGTGTAGTCTGCGATTTTCCTGAGGATTCAGCTCCAGCCTTCCAGCACCTGATCAGGCGGGCGGTGGCCGTCTTTCCAGCTTTGGATATTGGCGATGACGCGTGCGCCGCTTGCCGCGCGGCCCTCGAAGGTGGCGGAGCCGATATGCGGCAACAATACGACATTGTCGCAGGCCAAAAGGCGCGGATTGACGGCGGGTTCATGTTCGAACACATCGAGCCCGGCGCCTGCAAGCTGGCCCATTTCCAATGCCTCGATCAAGGCGGCCTCATCGACGATTTCGCCGCGCGCGGTGTTGATGAGATAGCCATCGCGGCCAATCAGGCGCAGCCGTTCAGCGGTCAGCATATGATGGGTGGCGGGCGTGTGCGGGCAGTTGACGGTGACGATGTCGCAATCGGCCAGCATTTCATCAAGATCGGCGACATAATGCGCGCCGAGCGTTTTTTCGACCGCCTCGGGCAGGCGGTGGCGGTTGTGATACAGCACGTTCAGATCAAAGGCGCGGGCCTGACGCGCGATGGTCTGGCCGATCCGGCCCATGCCGATAATGCCCAATGTCTTGCCCTGAATGCGGTGTCCGAGCATGCCGGTCGGCGCCCAGCCACGCCAATTGCCGGAATGCACGACGCGACTGGCTTCGGCAATGCGACGCGGGACGCAGAGGATCAGCGCCATCGCCATTTCCGCCGTGTCTTCGGAATAAGCGCCGGGGGTGTTGGTGACGATGATCTTGTGTTCGCGGGAGGCATGAAGGTCGATATGATCGATTCCTACCCCGAAATTGGCGATCAGTCTCACCCGGTTGCCCGGCGCGGCGATCAATTCGGCGTCGATATCATCGGCAAGGGTCGGCACCAGCACATCCGCCTGTTGCATCGCGTCGTGCAATTGTTGGCGGGTGAACGGCTTGTCATTGGGGTTGAGGACGGTGTCGAACAGCTCAACCAGCCGCCGCTCCGTTTCCGGGAGCAACTGGCGCGTGACAATGACTTTGGGTCGGGCGGGTCGATCAGCGCATATCATGGGGCAGACGATTGATCGTTCGACCCGCGCCCGTCAAGGGGTGGCAATCTGCACCACTTTGATCTCGACGCTTACTGACAAGGTTGATAGCTTCTGCCGTCTGTGTTTAAGGCGTTGTTTTAAGGGTTCGACGCGCATCTGCGCCGGTCGGACGGGGATCAGACCAAAGGGGGCAGCGTCAAGCGGCCATGTTCAAGATGTTCGGGATCAAGCGCTGGGGATGCTGTTTGTCGCTGATGATGGCGGTGATAGTATTTGCATTGCCGCAGCCAAGCCGGGCCGAGGTGCGCAATCCCCCTTATTGGGCATCGATTGTGGCCGGTCAGGCGCGGATGCGGACCGGGCCGGGGCGCAATTTCCCCGCCATGTGGCTGTATCAGCGTCGCGATCTGCCGGTCAGGGTGCTGGAAGTGTATCCGAATTGGCGCAAGGTCGAAGACCCGGATGGCGCAAAGGGCTGGATCCAGGCCAATTTGCTGAGCGAAAAGCGCACGGCCATGGTGCGTGGCGGTGTGGCGACGTTGCGCGAGGCCCCCAATCCATCGGCCAAAATTTTGTGGCGGGCAGCCCCCGGCGTGATTGGCCGCGTGCGCAAATGCCAATCGTCTTATTGCGAATTCGATGTGCTGGGTAAGGTCGGCTATGTCGAGATCGCCTCCCTTTGGGGAATCACGCCGGGTGAGGCGATTGATTGAGTGGATGTATCGATTTAATAATCTGTCATTATATCAAAGTGATATTGTGCCAGATTCGATCTGGATGCGGATTCTCATAGTGACAGGGGCTGGGCCTCGGGTCTAATAACCCGATGTTCATCATATTGGATGCATGAATCGCGCCAAGCTATGGCGTTGCCATATTTTTTAACCTATCCGGGCAACGGAATCGCAACAGGAATCCTTGTTTATGACCGATAGCATGACGCTCGACATCGACCCGCAGGGTGCTTCGGCATCATTTGCCGAGGTCAGCGGCCTGTCGGTTGAAAATATTGCGAAGTCCTATGACAAGCGCCGGGTGTTGTCGGATGTGTCGCTGTCGGTTGCGCCGGGCGAAGTGGTGGGGTTGCTGGGGCCAAATGGCGCGGGCAAGACCACGTGTTTTTATTCGGTCATGGGCCTCGTGAAGCCGGATGCCGGTCGGATCTGGCTGGATGGGCAGGACATTACCGACCTGCCTATGTATCGCCGCGCGATTCTTGGTCTTGGCTATCTGCCGCAGGAAACGTCGATTTTTCGCGGTTTGACCGTCAGCCAGAATATTGAGGCCGTGCTGGAAACGTCAGAGCCGGACCCGGTGTTGCGCGGGCAGCGCTTGGATGCGTTGCTGGCGGATTTCCATTTGGAACGGCTGCGCGATGCGCCTGCGATGGCGCTGTCGGGTGGGGAGCGTCGTCGTTGCGAAATCGCACGCGCTTTGGCTGCCGATCCATCGATCATGTTGCTCGATGAACCATTTGCGGGGATCGATCCCTTGTCGATTGCCGATATTCGCGAACTGATCAAGGCACTGAAAAAACGGGGGATCGGCGTGCTGATCACCGATCATAATGTGCGCGAAACGCTCGATATCGTGGATCGCGCCTGCATTATTTACGGCGGCACCGTCTTGTTTGCGGGCAGCCCGGAAGATCTGGTCGCCAATGAAGATGTGCGCCGTCTGTATCTGGGCGAGGGTTTCAGTCTCTGACCATGAAAATGGGGCCTCGCCTCGACCTGCGGCAAAGCCAGTCGCTGGTAATGACGCCGCAATTACAACAGGCCATCCGCTTGTTGGCCTTGTCCAATCTTGAAATCGAGAGTTTCATTGCCGAGGAACTAGACAAGAATCCGTTGCTCGAAATGGCGCGGGATGAACAAGCGCCTGCGAGCGATGCGGGGGACGTGGCGAGTGAAGGCTTAGGTGAGTCTGCTGCCCGCGACGGTTTTGAGGGCAATGACAGTCATGACGGCATTGACGGTGAACTGGCGCCTGCCGAGCCGCAGAGCGCGGACCGCTTGTTTGAGCAGGGGGCCGAGGCGGGCGATGCGCCGCTGGATGTCGATTATGACAGCGAAACGTTCATGCATGACAGCAATGCCGACATGGGGCGCGGACAGGATGGCGGCCTGTCGATGGAAGGCGGCGTGTCCGGTGTCGGCGGCGGCGATGAAGGTGTCGATTTCGACAGCTTTGCCGGAGCAAGCCTCTCATTACATGATCATTTGCTGTTGCAGGCGGGGCAATGCCTGAATGAACCGATGTTGTCCGTGGCGCGGGGGCTGATCGATCAGATTGATGAATCCGGCTATTTTACCGGGTCGGTGCTGGAGATGTCGCAGCGGATGAACGTGCCGGGGGTGCTTGTTGAACAGGCATTGGCGGCGGTACAGGGCTTTGACCCGGCGGGCGTGGGGGCGCGTTCATTGGCTGAATGTATCGCGATTCAGGCGCGCGAGGCGGATCGTTATGATCCGGCGATGGCGCGGCTGATTGATAATCTCGACCTTTTGGCGGAGGGCAAGCTTGGCCAGCTCAAGCGCATTTGCGGTGTCGATGATGAAGACCTTGGCGATATGGTGCGCGAATTGCGCGGCTATGATCCCAAGCCGGGGTTGCGATTTTCAGCGGAACGGACAGAGGCGATTACGCCTGATATTTTCGTGGCCAAGACCAAGCAAGGCTGGGCGATTGAATTGAATAGCGCCAGCTTGCCGCGCGTGCTGGTCAACCGCAGCTATTATGCGGAACTGAGCCGTGATGCGCAGGACAAGACGTCCAAGGCGTGGCTGTCCGATTGCCTGACCAGTGCCAATTGGCTGATCAAGGCGCTCGATCAGCGGGCGCGGACGATTGTCAAAGTCGCGACCGAGATCGTGAAGCAGCAAGAGGGTTTCTTCCTCAAAGGGGTGGAGCAATTGCGTCCGTTGACATTGCGGACGGTGGCGGAAGCCGTGGAGATGCATGAATCGACGATCAGCCGGGTGACGTCGAACAAATATCTTTCCTGTGCCCATGGCATTTACGAGCTGAAATATTTCTTCACCAGCGGCATTGCGTCCGCCGATGGCGGTGAGGCGGTGTCGGCGGAGACGGTAAAGAGCCATATCCGCGCGTTGATCGCCGCCGAGGATGCAAAGTCGATCTTGTCGGACGACACGTTGGTGGACCTGCTGCACGCCAAGGGCTTTGACATTGCACGGCGCACTGTCGCCAAATATCGCGAGAGTCTGGGGCTGGGATCATCCGTCCAGCGGCGGCGGCAAAAGGCGATTGGTGGCAAGTCCGGCTGATCAAGGGTGCGGCTTGCGGTCGTGCGGGTGTCGGGCTATCCCTTAAATAGATTATTGGGGGACAAAGCAGATGGTTGCAGGTGGGATGTTCCTGCACCTCGCCGTATCGACGGTGATGGTGTTGGTGACAGTGACCATCCATGGGGCTGGCTTGGCGTTGCTGGCGTGGCTGGTGCGGAACGAGACGCTGGCCGAACGGACCCATCATGTGCCGAGCATGTCATCGCGAGGATTATTGTGGACCTTTGGTCTGGTGATCGGTCTTTTCGTGCTGCACGGTATTGAGATCTGGCTTTATGCGGCGCTGTTCATGTTGGTACAGGCGGTCGGCAATCTTGAAACGGCGGTCTATTTTTCGACCATCAGCTATTCCGGCGTTGGCTATGACGATGTGTATATTACCCCTCAATGGCGGATGTTGGCGGCGATCGAGGGGATTAACGGGGTGTTGTTGCTCGGTTGGTCGACCGCGTTTTTCCTGACGGTGGTGGCGCGGATACGGCGGGAGTAAGCGGGGGTTGGGCGAATAAAGGCGACCGGAGCAGAATAAAGGCCTAGCTGTGTCATCGGGCATTACGCCCATGAAGGAATATCTCGTGGCCAAGTCACAGAAGAAATCCAACCGGGAAGTACGAAAACCCAAGGCCGAAAAGGCCCCCAAGCAGAATGCGTCCAACCCATCGACCAAGACGGGCGTTGTCGCTGGTCTGGATAATTTCAAGCGTTAAGAAATGTGCGGGGGTGCGGATGCCGCCCCCCTCCCGTTCGCACGGGAAGGGGGATCGGTGTTTTATTCCGCGGGGAGGTAGATTTCCCCGCCCTTTTCTTTGAACTGCTCGCTCATCTTTTGCATGCCCGCTTCGGCATCGGTCGCATCGCCAGTGGCGGCGATGAAGGCGTCTGCCGGTTGGTTCTGCTTGGCGGCGAATTCGCGGACTTCCTGACTGATTTTCATCGAGCAGAATTTCGGTCCGCACATCGAACAGAAATGCGCGGTCTTTGCCCCTTCGGCGGGCAAGGTCTGGTCGTGATATTGTTCAGCCGTATCCGGATCGAGGCTGAGGTTGAACTGATCGCGCCAGCGGAATTCGAAACGCGCCTTTGACAGCGCATCGTCGCGGACCTTGGCTGCCGGGTGGCCCTTGGCAAGATCGGCCGCATGGGCGGCGAGCTTGTAGGTGACAACGCCGACCTTCACATCGTCGCGATCCGGCAGGCCGAGATGTTCCTTCGGCGTGACATAGCACAGCATTGCCGTGCCATACCAACCGATCATCGCCGCGCCGATGCCGCTGGTGATGTGGT
>DITW01000082.1:15762-16001 GCA_002422945.1 Sphingomonadales bacterium UBA6174
CCGGGGCCTTCGATCATGACCTGCACATCCTGTTCCCATGCCCGCTTGGTCAGTTCGCCAAGGGTGTAGAGTTCGGCGAACTGCGCTTCGTCATTGGCATCGGCAATCGAACCGGGACGCAGGCCATCGCCGAGCGAATAGGCGATGTCATAAGCCTTCATGATTTCGGTGATGTCGTCAAAATGCTCGTAGAGGAAGCTTTCCTTGTGATGCGCGAGGCACCATTTCGCCATGATCGA
>DITW01000016.1 GCA_002422945.1 Sphingomonadales bacterium UBA6174
TTTGCGGGCCGCCTTCCGTCCGCACCAAGACCGCTGCGCCACCGTGGCGGGCGATCAGTCGGTCAGCGATAGCGCGGGCGCGGGTCTGAATTGTCATGCCGTTATGATATAACATCGGCATTGAGCTGGTAACTACCTCACTCCCTAACGCTGTCTATCCGCACCGCAGTCAGGCCCTTAGATATATGACTGCGGTGCGGTGGTTGGGCTTAAGCCCCAACACCACGCGCCCTTCATCAGTCACTCCGCACTCCGCACTCCTTCCGCACTCGAATGCGGCGACTGCGGTTGCATCTGCGCAACATCGGCTCCGGCAGGTTCTCCAACAACGATTACGCGATATTCGCGGCCGTCCCTTTTGGACAGCATCGGTTCGGTTCGCAGTGCATCGCTACGCTGCCATGTCGCAATCATCTCGGACACGCGCCTGCGGTCGCGGGCCTGATCGCTGGTCCGGTTCTTTTGTGTCGATCCCGGCTCGCCCACGTCGAACCCAAGAACCTCGGCCACGACATAACCCACCCAGTCGTAATTGGTTGATTTTTCTGCGGGCGGTGTTTCCCTCGCCTCGATAGCGGATTGCACCCGCGCGAGGTCATTCAAGGTTATTCCCTCGAATGCATTCGGGGGAGTCCATGCCGTGCAAACGCCAATCGAATCGCCATCAGGGTATTCATCGGTGCCGTTCTCAAGGCGAACGCTTTCCATGCGAAACCATGACGAAGCGCCGCTCCGCAGACTCATGTTCGCCTTGGCCCCATCCATCGACCGGAAAATCCGTGTCACCTCGGCCGGGTCAAGGCCCAGTTGTGCGCCCTCTTCCAACGCCATAGGGGCCAAGACGCGCCCGGCGCGGATCCCATCACGAAAGGCAGAAGCGCCGCGAGCGTCGTTGATACTGTCGCCCCCCCCTGCCTTATTCGTATGGTGGATCAATTCGATTGCTGCATTCGCTTGGTTCGCCACGTCCCGCCAAGCGTCGATCACGGCATTCATCGCCTGATTGTCGTTTTCGGGCACGTCGTGGCATGTGATGAAAGGATCAACATAGAACACGTCAATCTCGCGCTCCTTCATCTGCGCCACTAGCGCATCCACGACAGGCCGCGCCACCATAACGCCTCTCTCGCCCTGTGCTGCAATTTTGATTGGCTGATCGCGGCCGCTATCCACGAACAGCCGTCCCCCAATATCTTGATCCGCAATATCGTAGTGAATGCAAGCCGCTTCAAGGCGACGGCTGATTTCGTCAATCGGATCTTCGCCGCACCAATACCAGACGCGCAGTCCCTTCGGCCGATGTACCCAATGACGCAGCAGCCTGCGGCCGCACGCCATCGACAGTGCATCGACCAAGGTCAGCGATGACTTGCCGATGCCACCGGGGCTGACGGTCCCGGTCAGCATCTTGCGCTGCAGGTGATGCCCATAGAGCCATTGCCGTGGTAGTGGCACGGTCCGCTGCCACTGCGAAGCAGCGATAGCTGGCGCATGTCTGGTATTGTCGTTCTTGCCGGTGTCGAGGCGGCGGTCGTCAGCCTCATATGCTTCAGGCGGTGCAAACCGATCATCCGGGGGCATATCGTCAAAGTCACCACGCATGTTCATGCCGCCTCCCTTCGCAGGAGCTGGCCGTTGGCATCCAGACGCGACAGGAAAGCCTGCCGATCTTTCGGGCTGAAGCCCTCCCAGAGCCGCACAAACAGCCGCTTGCGGGTGTTCAACCCCACGGCCAAGCCGCGCAGCCGGTCGAGTGACGCCGCGCCGTATGCGACCACCTCATGCGCCGGGGCAATATCCGCCCACAACCGCGCGTCAGAGACGACAAGCCCCCAGGTATCGCCCATCGGCGGCCCATCCGTCTGCATCGCATCAAGGATGCCCGCGCAGAGCTGCGCCGCATCGTAGGCATGACATTTCTCAAGCGCATATGCCGCCGCGCTTGCCCATTCGGCCCTCATTCGATAATCTGCCGAGTGAAAGTGCCCGGTTAGACTATTGCCCTCGGAAGCGGTGCCAGCCGCGCCGGGGGCTTCAATTACCGAAACCATCATGCGGCACCACGCGATGCCTCGGCTTGCGCCTCAATCCAGTTGACGATCTCAGCCTCGCGCCAGTAACGGCGCGAACCGATATAGACGGGTCTGGGGAAGTTAAGCGCCGGGTTGTGCAGCCAGCGCCAGACGGTCATGTCGGACACGTCACCGCACATGATGCGCACGGTGTTGGCCGGGATTAGCTTGCTTTCCATTGGGTCGCCTTTCGTTGCGTTAAACGATCAGACGTCTCATTTGCAGCATGGAATTAGGGGTGTCGCCCCCTCCATAAACGCAGAAACTCCAAATTAGGTTTCTGTGGGGGTTTCTGCAGGGGGTTTCCTTTGAAACTCTCTTTCCCAATCGCGGATAGTGTTTTCACTTGGCCGCTTGCGGCCCGTGTCCTGCTCCATCTCGCGTTGCAGCTCCTTCATTGACAGGCCGCGCCTGTCGAACCCTCGTTCCTCATACCACGCGAACGCCGGGTGCTTCGGGCGCCCTCCAAGCAGAGCTGCGGATGGCCGTGTGGCGGAGGGGAGAGCTTTGCGGAACGCTCTCGCCGTCTCGTCATCGACCCAGATCGCTGCCAGATCGTAGGATTTCAGGCTTGCAAGACGGTAATCAAGGGTTGAGAAAATTCCATGCTTTAGCCGGCTCGGATCGACATGTTGCAGCGCGCCACTTTGGACATGCTTCTCTGGCAAGGTCGGGTCGTCTGACAATAACACAACGCCCTTCCCAAGTGACGTTGCGCAATCAATCACCGAATTAACGGCCGCCCATTCCCAAGCCGAGTATGCCGCAAACCAATCCGCCATTGGGCTGGCGTCAAAGTCGAAAGTTCCATCTGGATAATATACGCCCAGCAAGGATGTCCTGACGCCATTGTCTTTTGCGAGCGGACGATCCGGGCCAGAATACGGAAAAGCCGCCATCCATTCAAAGACCAGATCGCCGAATTTGACATGCTCGGGTAGCATAGAGAAACCCATCACCGCGCCCCCGCCAGTTGCACCACGTTCGCGGCCTTGCCCTCCACCAGCGACAGCACGAACCGCGCCCACGCGTCCAGCGCCTGCCGCTTCTCGTCCGCATAGTCATGCCGCTGATAAACGCCGACGATGCCGCCGCCCGTGC